>DASRXO010000316.1:0-3357 GCA_035654095.1 Telluria sp. | reverse complement strand
CAGCCGCCGCGGTCCTGCAGGAATTGCGGCAGGTCCCAGTGGTACAGCGTGAGCCAGGGATCGAGGCCGCGTTCGAGCATGCCGTCCACCAGCCGCGCGTAAAAGTCCAGCCCCTGCGGGTTCGGTTTCGCGCCGGGCGCGCCGAAGATGCGCGGCCAGGCCACCGAGAAGCGGTAGGCGTTGAGCCCGAGCCCGCGCGCGATGTCGAGGTCCTCCGGCCAGCGGTGGTAGTGGTCGCAGGCCACCGCGCCGCTGGAGCCGTCGCGGATCGTGCCCGGCTGCGCGCAGAAGCGGTCCCAGATCGACTCCACCCGGCCGCCCTCGGCCGCGCCGCCTTCGATCTGGTAGGCCGAGGTCGAGCAGCCCCACAGGAAATCGGCGGCGAAGTCGGCGCGCGCGATGTGCGGCAAGGCGGTGTCGGTATGCGTGGTTGTCATGGTGGGCAGCGAGTGGAAAGCTTTCCAAGTGTAGCAAAGAAAAGGGCCGGTGGGGACATCCGGCCGCCGGCTTTTTTCATCATTTGAATGGATCGGGCGCGACGCTGCTGTTCATCCAGCGCAGCGCGCCCTCCTGCGGCTCGTAGGGCAGGCTGCCGAAGGAGGTGAACAGGGCCTCGATCTCGGCCAGCGGCGCCTTGCCGAAATCGAGCGCCGGCACCGTCGCGCCGGGCGCGTTGGTCACCATGCCCCAGGTGCCGGCGCCCTGCCCGCCCTTGTTGGAGACCAGCTTCCACGCCCACGCGGTGGCGGCCCAGCCCTGCGCCGCGTAAGTATCGTAGCTGGCGCGCGTGATCTGGCCGCCCAGCTCATTGCCCAGTTCCGCCCAGGGCTGGAATTCGCCGATGAAGAGCGGCGTGTCGAGGCGCGCGATGCGGGCGCTCCATTCGCATACGCCGGCGGTACCGGTCGGCCCGCAACGCAGCCAGTCGCGGTGCACCGGCATGCCGGGTTTGCTCCAGCCGAAGTGGCCTGGATAGGGGTGGATCTCGAAGGCGACGTTGACCATGCCCTGCTCCGACGGCTTGCCGTAGGCATCGATGCCGCCCTTGTCATGGCCGGGCAGGATGATCACGTGATTGCGGTCCACCGCGCGCACCGCCGCGTACAAGGTCTTGATCGCCACCGCCAGCTCGGGCGCCGTGGTGCCCCACGGTTCGTTGAGCAGGCTGTAGCCGGCCACCGCCGCGCGGTCCTTGTAGCGCGCCGCGATCTGCTGCCACAGCCAGACGGTGCGCTGCTGGTACTCGGGCGTCGACCAGTACAGGTTCTTGCCGGCGCAGCCGCTGTGGTGTTCCCGGCCCTGGCTGCCGACCGCGCCGTGCAGGTCGAGGATCACGTACATACCGCGTTTCTCGGCTTCGTCGATGGCGCGATCGAGATAGCGCCAGGCGTCGGGGCGCAGGTGGCGCGGGTTCTTCTCGTCCTCCACCACGCTGTAGATAAAGGGAACGCGCACCGCGTTCAGGCCGAACTTGGGCATCAGGTCCCAGTCGCGAGTGGTGATCCAGTTGTCGCGGTGGAGCTTCATCAGGCGCTCGCGTTCGGCGTAACCGAAGCGCTGGTCGAACACCGCTTCGAGCTTGCACTCGTCGTCGATACCGGCCGAGCCCTGGCCCATCATCCAGAATTCGTTGATCAGCCAGTTGCCGAGGTTGACGCCTTTCAAGCTGACCTGGCTGCCGTCGGCCTTGACCCATTTGGTGCCGGCTGCATGCAGCAGCGCGACCGGCGGATTCGGCGCGGCGGCCTGCGCGCAAGACGCGAGCAGGCAGAGGGACAGCGCGCACAGCTTGGCGAAGGTCGTGGTCATGGTCTCTGTCTCCTGTTATATGGAAAGCTTTCCAAACTACCCAAAAAAAATCTCCCGTCATTCCCGCGCAGGCGGGAATCCATAGCGCGTTTGCATGCTTGCGCGCTATGGGTTCCCGCCTGCGCGGCAACGACGTTAACGCGCCTTCGCCAGCGATGCGCGCTGGGTCACCGTGATCGCAAACTCGCGCTGCACCGGCCGCTGCGAGCCGTAGCAGCGGTTCAGCAGCTCGTTCAAGCCGCTGACGGTCAGCTCGCGCCACGGGATGTGCACCGACGTCAGGCGCGGCGCGGAAAACTCGGCGCTCGGCGTGTCGTCGTAGCCGACCACCGACACGTCGCGCGGCACCGAGATGCCGGCCTGCTGGAAGTAGGACAGTGCGCCCACCGCCATCTCGTCGTTCGCGCAAAACAAGGCGCTGAACTTGAGGCCCGACTTGACCAGCTCCTCGGCCGAGGCCCACCCGCCCTCGGGCGAAAAATCGCTCTCGGCCACCCACATCCTGGCGGTGTCGATGCCGTTCGCCGCCAGCTCGCCCATGAAGCCGGCGATCCGGTCGACGTTGTCGGGCGCGCTCGACGGCCCGGCGATCACCGCGATCTTGCGGTGGCGCCGCTCGAGCAGCGCGCGCGCCGCCAGCACCCCGCCCAGCTTGTGGTCGGCCGCGAAGCACTGGCCGGGAATCCGGGTCGAGCTGTGATTGAGCACCACCAGCCGCGATTGTTTCGGCCCGAGCGCGGCGATGTCTTCGTCCGACAGGTCGCCGGTCATCGCGATCAGCCCATCGCAGCCGCGCTCCATCAGGAACTCGACGCCTTCGATCGCCTGGCGCCGCGCGTCGCCCGAGCCGACGCCGAAGGCCACCACCATATGCAGGCCGGCGGCGCGCAGCTCCATGTCGATCGCCTGCAGGATCGGGGTGTAGAAGGTGCCCTTCAAGATCGGGATGTAGACGCCGATCATCTGCGAGGAGCCCGACAGCAGCGAGCGCGCCGCATGCGATGGCCGGAAGTCGAGCTGCTCGATCGCCTGCTTCACGCGTTCCAGCGTGGCCGGCGAGACCGAGCCCTTGCCGCTGACCACGCGCGATGCAGTGCCCAGGCCTACGCCGGCGAGACGAGCGACATCCTTGATAGTGGCCACGAAGTCCTTTTGATCGGTGGTTGAATGAACGATATTGTAAAGCACGGCTCCAGTGGGATGACCGGCCTAGTTGCGCAGCGCCGCGGCGATCTCCTTCTGCGCCTTCTCGACCGGCATCGCGGTGTTCCAGTAGACCGTCAGGACGTCGACCAGGCCGCCGTTCTGGTCCGGCGTCAGGTACACCTCGCCGTTGCCGACGTGGCGCGACTTGTCCTTCATGATCGCCAGCTCGGCCTGGGCGCAGGCGTCGAGCTTCGAGGCGTCGGCATCGGCGCGGATCGGCACCGATCCCTTCAGCCGGCTAAATTCGATCTGCGTATTGGGCGCCACGATCACGCTGGCCAGCAGCTTCTGCGCCTTGAGCGCCTCGGCATTCGCGGTCTTGGGGAAGATGAAGGCGTCGCC
>DASRXO010000315.1:0-6234 GCA_035654095.1 Telluria sp. | reverse complement strand
GGTACGCGATCGGCTACTCGGTGCTGTACCTGGTGTACCTGCACATGTCTTACCAGTGCTCGCAAAACCGGCTGGCGGCGGCATGAAACCCGCGGCGGCACGGCGCAACTGGGCCGAACGCGCGATCCCGAATCTCGCCTTCCTGCTGCTGTTCCCCGGATTTTTCTTCTATCACACGCTGCTCGGCACCGGCATGATGGGCGCCTTCCTGGGCGGCTATTTCGCGCCCGTCTCGCTACTGTTCGTGCTGCCGCTGTGCCTGCTGTACGGCTACCAGCTGAAGACCGATGCGCGCTGCCTGTCGCGCGTGGACCTGCATTTCGCGATCTTCCTGGCCTACTTCACGGCGGTGGTGGCGGTCAATGCGCTGGCCGGCGCCAACCCGGCGATCACCGCCAACCACCTGCTCGGCATCCTGTTCCTGGTGAATATCTTCATCCTGTTCAAGACGATCGACTTCGCCCACGCCGAGTTCCGCCGCCCCGCCATGCTGAGCCTGCTGGCGATGTCGGCCGTGATCTTCGCCTACTCGGTGGACGGCGTGTTCTACCTCGGCGCGCTGGGCATCGCCAAGGACGCCGACAGCCTCGCAACCTACCAGGGCTTTTCGCGCTCCTACCTGGTGACCTTCATGGCGGTGATCGCCTACAGCCCGCGCTTGCCGCTGCGCGCGCTGCTGTACTGCCTGGCGGCGGCCTCGCTGTTCCTGAATACCGCGCGCAGCGAATTCGCCGCCCTGCTGTTCGTGATTCCGATTATCGAGTTTTATCATTCAAAACAGAAACTCTTTTTTATCCTGGCGCTGGTCTTGATCGTGTCGTTTATCCATATGAATCTGGACCAGATCTTGGCCGCCTTGCCGAATAACCGGATATTGGAGCTGCTTGACCTTTCGCAATCGACCTCGGCCAACAAGCGGCATCATTTAAGCGTGCACGCGATGCAAACCATCGCGGCTTATCCCCTGCTCGGGGATTATGCCAGTTATGCGCCAGGATATTATTCGCACAATATCCTGTCGGCGTGGGTCGATCTGGGCTTGTTCGGTTTTATTTACCTGCTCGCGATCATGATTATCCCGGCGATTCCCATGTTTATGCGGGAATATCTGGCGGCGCGCCATGCCGGCGACTTCGTCCTCGGCTTCTCCTTGGCGTGCATTACCGTCCTGCTGTTGCTGACCTCGCACTATTTCACCGACATGCTGATCGGGGCGACGCTGGGCTCTTATTCGAAATACCGGTACGGAAGAAAATATGCCAAGGATCGCACACCTGACGTCGGCCCACCCGCGCCACGATACGCGCATCTTCGTGAAGCAGTGCCGGACCCTGGCGGAACACGGCCATGAAGTCGCGCTGGTGGTGGCCGACGGCGCCGGCGCCGAGACCGCCGGCGGCGTGCGCATCGTCGACGTGGGGTGCCTGCCGGGTCGGCTCAACCGCGTGCTGCGCACCACCCGCAAGGTGTTCGACGCCGCCCTCGCGCTCGACGCCGACGTCTACCAGCTGCACGACCCGGAGCTGATCCCGGCGGGGCTGCGCCTCAAGCGCCTCGGCAAGATCGTCGTGTTCGATTCGCACGAGGACGTGCCCTGCCAGCTGCTGGGCAAACCTTACCTGGGGCCGGCCGCGCGCCGCCTGCTGTCGCATTCCTTTGGCGCCTACGAGCGCTACGCCTGCCGCCGTTTCGACGGCGTGATCGCGGCCACGCCCTTCATCCGCGACAAATTCTTGCGCATCAATCCGCACACGGTGGACGTCAACAACTACCCGCTGCCGGCCGAATTCGATGCTGCCGCGCCGTGGCGCGGCAAGGCGGCCGAAGTCTGCTACGTCGGCAGCATCGCCGCGCTGCGCGGCATCCGCGAGCTGGTGCGCGCCTGCGCGCTGCTGCAATCCGATGCGCGCCTGGCCCTGGCCGGGCAATTCTCGGAACCGGCACTGGAGGCCGAGGTGGCGGCCTACCCGGGTTGGGCGCGGGTCGAGCGGCTCGGCCAGCTCGGCCGCGGCGGCGTGCGCGCGGTCATGGCGCGCGCCATGGCCGGCCTGGTCACCCTGCACCCCGCCGCCAACTACCTCGATGCGCTGCCGGTCAAGATGTTCGAATACATGGCCGCCGGCATCCCGGTGATCGCGTCGAAGGTGCCGCTGTGGCAGGGCATCGTCGAGGGCCACGACTGCGGCCTCTGCGTCGATCCCTACGATCCGCGCGCCATCGCCGCGGCGATCGACCATCTGGTGCTGAACCCGGACATCGCCATGCGGATGGGCGCCAACGGCCGCCAGGCGATCGCCGACCACTACAACTGGGCGCAGGAAGCGTGCAAGCTGATCGCCTTCTATGAGCGCTTCTGACACCTTCAAAGAGCTGTTGCGCCTGCTCACCCTGGCCTGCCAGGTGGTGCGGCTGCCGGTCGCGCGCCTGCGCTTCGACCGCGGCCTCGATCCGGCAGAGATCGAGGCCACCTATCGCAACTTTACCCGGCCCCATCCGCGCTACAAGCTGATCCCCAACAAGGCGATGGGCATGGCCGTGCTCGACCTCGAGGCCTTCGCCAGTAGCGCCGACTATGCCGCCAGTCTCAGGAAGAAAGACTACGCCGCCTACCACGCGAAACGGGCACAGGCGCGCGGCTACCAGTTGGCCGAAATCGACCGCAACGCCTACGTCGACGACATCCATTTGATCAACACCTCGGCCGCGATACGCCAGGGCCGGCCCATGGACGCCACGTATCACGACAAAAAATTGGATTACCAGGACCGCGATTATTTCAAATATTTCGGCGTGCTGAATAAGCAGGGAAAATTGGTGGCGTATTGCAATGTCGCGATATTCGGTAATTTCGCCTCCACCGATCAATTGCTGGGATACAAAAATAATGATGGCGTGATGTATTTTCTGATCCTGAAAATTGCCTGCCGCCTTATCGATGAAGGCCGGCTGCATTATTTTATGTACGACACTTTCTTGGGCGCGCGACCGGGTTTAAGGAACTTCAAGAAGAAACTCGGTTTCCGGCCGTATCGTGTACGTTATTCGGTGAAATGAAGCCCGCCATGCAGACCTTATTGCGTTATTACACGACCTTGATGCAGATAATCCGCTTGCCGGTTGCTACCCTGCATTTTCAGCTGGGTATCGATCCCGGACATATCCGGGAGATTTACCGGTATTACACCAAACCTCATCCGCGTTATAAAGTCATCCGGCACAAAACCGTGGGCGCGGCGCTGATCGACTTGCGCGACGTCGGCGACCGCGCCGCCTACCTGGAGCAAATCAAGGGCAAGAACTGCGGCGCGCACCACGCCAGGCGCGCCCGTTCGCGCGGCTACGTGTTCGCCGAGATCGACCGCAACCGCTACGTCGATGAGATCCATGCGATCAACACCTCGGTCGAAAACCGCCAAGGCCGGCCGATGGACCTGGCCTACCAGCAAAAGACGCTGCATTTCGAGGCGCGCCAGCACTTCCGCTACTACGGCGTCCTGAGCCCGGACGGCGAATTGATGGCCTACGCCAACCTTGGCTTCTACGGTAACTTCGGCTCCTTCTCGCAACTGATCGGCCACCGCAATAACGACGGCATCATGCACCTGCTGGTGGTCGAGATCGTGTGCCAGCTGATCGAACAGGGCCAGGTCCGGTACCTCATGTACGACACCTTCTTCGGCGCCCACCCCGGCATGCGGCAGTTCAAGACCATCCTGGGCTTCAAACCTTACCGCGCGAAGTACAGCCTGCAATGAATACCCTCGCCAACCGGCTGTACAGCCACTACCTGATGCCGTCGCGGCTGACCGAGTACGAGTCGCTGCTGCAGCTGGCGCAACAAGCGGGCTATACGCAGCTGTCGGTACGCGCCTTCTTCCGCTCGCTGGCCGGCGCGCCGCCGGTCAAGGCCATCGTGCACCGGCACGACATCGACAGCGACTTGCGCACCACGCGCAAGCTGTTCGCGCTCGAAGCGAGATACGGCGTGACGGCCAGCTACTACTTCCGGCTCTCGACCCTGGACTACGGCCTGATGCGCGAGATCGAAGCCTACGGCAGCGAAGCCAGCTACCACTACGAGGAAGTGGCCGACTTCGCCAAGGCCAACCACCTGAAGAAGGCGGCCGACGTGCGCCGGCGTTTCCCCGAAATCCGCATGGCCTTCCTGCAAAATTTCGAGGCGATCCAGGACAAGCTCGGCCTCAAGCTCAGCACCGTGGCCAGCCATGGCGACTTCGTCAACCGGCGCCTGAAGGTGATCAACCACGAGCTGCTGCGCGACCGCGATTTCCGCGCGCGCTGCGGCATCGAGTGCGAATCCTACGACGCCGAGCTGTTGCGCGAATTCGACCTCTACATCAGCGACCGGCCGCATCCGCAGTACTACCACCCGCTCTCGCCATTCGCCGCGCTCGGCCGGCACAAGCGCATCTGCCTGCTGACCCATCCCGTGCAATGGGAAACCAACTGGCTCGAGAACACCCGCTGCAGCGTGCGCCGCATCGTCGAGGAGCTGACATGGTGAGCATGAACATCCTGCTGATCAACCACTACGCCGGCTCGCTGCGCCATGGCATGGAATACCGGCCCTACTACCTGGCGCGCGAGTGGGTGCGGATGGGCCATCGCGTGCGCATCGTGGCCTCCTCGCAATCGCACATCCGCGCCAGCGCGCCGCAGTTGCACGGCCGCGACCGGCTCGACGAAACCATCGACGGCATCGACTATACCTGGCTGGCCACCCCACCCTACAGCGGCAACGGCGGCCAGCGGGTGCGCAATATGGCGGCCTTCGTGGCGCGCCTCTACCGCGAGGGCGGGCAGCTGGCGCGCAGCTTCCCTGCCGACGTCGTGATCGCGTCCAGCACCTATCCGCTCGACATTTGGCCGGCGCGCCGCATCGCGCGCCGCTGCGGCGCACGGCTGCTGTACGAGGTGCACGACCTGTGGCCGCTGTCGCCGATGGAGCTGGGCGGCTACTCGAAATGGCATCCCTTCATCATGCTGTTGCAGGCCGCCGAAAACTACGCCTGCCGGCATGCCGACGCGGTGGTCTCGATCCTGCCCAAGGTCGCGGCCCACCTCGAGGCGCACGGCATGGCGCCCGCCAAACTCCATCTGGTGCCGAACGGCGCCGACCCGGCCGAATGGCTGGACGGCGTGGCCGACACCGGCGATGTGCCCGACGACATCGACGCCCACCTGGCGTGGCTGCGCACGCGCGGCAAGTTCATCGTCGGCTACACGGGCACCCATGGCGTGGCGAACGCGCTCGGCACGCTGCTGCAGGCCGCGGCGCGCATGGCCGACCCGCGCGTCGCCTTCGTGCTGGTCGGCGGCGGCCCCGAGAAAGCGCGGCTGCAGCGTAGCGCCCACCAGCAGGGGCTGACCAACGTGCGCTTCTTCGATCCGGTGCGCAAGCAGCAGATGCCGGCCCTGCTGCGCCGCTTCGACCTCGCCTATATCGGCTGGCAACGCCAGCGCCTGTACCGTTTCGGCATCGCGCCCAACAAGCTGATCGATTACATGATGGCCGCGCGCCCGGTGCTGCACGCGGTCGACGCGGGCAACGACCCGGTGGCCGAGGCGCGCTGCGGCCTGACCGTCGCGCCCGAAGACCCGCAAGCGCTCGAGCAAGGCATCCTCGCGCTGCTGGCGATGGCGCCGGCCGAGCGCCACGCGATGGGCCAGCGCGGCAAGCAGTACGCGCTCGACAACCTCACTTATCCGGTGCTCGGACGGCGCTTCATGCACGCCTTTGCAGGAGATCCCCATCATGGCTGACGACATCCTTCCCTTCCTGCCCTTCGCCCTGCCCGACATCGGCGAGGAAGAAATCGCCGCCGTGGTCGACTGCCTGCGCTCGGGCTGGGTCACCACCGGCCCCAAGACGCGCCAGTTCGAGCAGGAGTTCGGCGCCTACCTCGGCGGCGGGCTCGAGTCGATCGCGGTCAACTCGGCCACCGCCGGCCTGCACCTGGCGCTCGAAGCGCTCGGCGTCGGCCCCGGCGACGAGGTGATCGTGCCGACCCTCACCTTCACCGCCACCGCCGAAGTGGTGCGCTACCTCGGCGCGCAAGCGGTGTTCGTGGATGCCGATCCGTTGACGCTCAACATCCCGCCCAGCGCGATCGAAGCGGCGATCACGCCGCGCACGCGCGCCGTCATCCCGGTGCATTACGCCGGCCTGGCCTGCGACATGGACGCGATCCTTGAAGTGGCCGCGGCGTACGG
>DASRXO010000314.1:0-2054 GCA_035654095.1 Telluria sp. | reverse complement strand
GCCGACATGATCTTCCGGCCAGCGCAGCCGCTCGTGCACCCAGCTTTTCCAGTGGTCGGTATCGAGCCGCACGAGGTCGAGACCGTACTTCGCAGCGCGGCCATCCTTGCGGTTGACCTCGATCTTGCTGATGAGCAACGGCGTGCGCATGGGCGACGACGAGCCCTTTGTCGGCCGCACCCTGCGCGGGAACCGGCGGCAGAACTCATAGACTCGATTGAGCGGCAATGTGTCGGTCTTACCAGGGCGGAAACCACTATCGATGAAGGCAAGCCGGATTGCCATGCCGTCGATCGGCTGCACGACAAGGTCGCCCAGCGCATTCCAAATATCCTCCTCGGTGGTGTCGCCGCGCAGGTAACCGTAGTTGATCAGCCACGAGCTGGCGCGTGCACCCCAGCCCCTGACGGCCCACGGGATCGAATGCCGTTGCACGTCGCAGGCCAGCGTCAGATAGAGCACGTCCTCTGGCACCTCGCCGCGCTTGTAGGTGGCCTTCGCGGACTTTTCCTTGATCTCCATCCATTCGGGGACTTCGCCGCCGCCCGGCGAATAGAGCTCGCCGAAGCCGGCGTTGAAAGCCTGCTGCACCATGGCGTCGTCGCCGGACTGCTGCGCCTCGACCCGCACCGCCACGCGCTCACCGATGGTGACAAACGGCGAGGCCAGGCCCGAGCACCAGTACGACGCAGACTTGGTATCAGGCGGCTTGCCCTCGACATTGCCGTCTTTGTCGACGGTCTGCCCTGGGGCGACATAGCGCCCGCGCTCGTTCATCTCGGCCTTGTGAGCCTCCACGATCACGCCATGGCACGAGGGGCATTCCAAGAATGTTTCACGTGACGCCTGCAGCGGGGTTGCCTTCAGCGGAAACTTCAACAAGTCGGATCGCGGCACGAAATATTCGCCACAGTGTGGGCACGGCCAGCACCAGTGATGCCGCGTGCCTTGCTGCCAGAGCTGCCAGACCGGGCTGTCGATGTCCTCGACATCCACCGGGTCCCAGAAGAACAGGCCCGACGCCGCGTCCTGGACGGCCGCCACCCGCCCGCGCTTCGGCGTTGACGTCACCACGCAAACAAAGTCGGCATAGGTATCGCCGCGCCGTTCGACCAATCCCAGCGGGCCGCCCTGCTCATTCACGTTGTCGCGCATCTCGTCGTATTCATCGACCAGCGCCAGCACGGCAGGATCGGACTTGAGCGCAGCAGACGACCCCGAATGCGCCAAACGGAATGGCACCCCAGCTACGACCTTGCGAGTCTTGGTCATGCGCTTGCCGCGGCCCACCTTCTCGACCAGCGTCGGCGCCCCATCCAGCAACGCCATCACGCGCGGCTCGAACTGCTCGGACAAGAATTGCTTGTTGGGCCCGACGTACAAGATCGGGCCGGGACGCTGATCGAGCCGCTGGCCAGCCACGTCTAAGAGACATTCGGTTTTTCCAACCTGCGATCCGAACACCAGCACGACGCGCTTGTACTGGCCCGACGCAATCACGCGCTCGGGCTCGATGATGTACGGCGTCAGATACGGATCACGCGGTCCCGGCACTCCCGATGTCTGCGGATGCGTCCGGTTGAGCACCGCCCAGCGATCCGGCTCCATCGGACGCGAAGGACGAGCCAGCAGCGCGACGCGCTCCCAGAGCTTTCGTTCTTTCGGTGGCAACATCGGCGATTGCATTAAGGATGTCATTCAAAGCCGTTTCGATGGTGCGGCGGAATTGCAAATCACGGGTAACGCGCGCCGGCAAACCAGATAACTGCGAACGCAGCAAACCCATGAGCTCCTCTATCACCGCGAGTACTTCTTCCAAATCAATCAAACGCCCCTCGCGTTGCGCGTTCTTCAATTCGACCTCGCGCGAGCGCGCGTCCTGAATGCGCGAGTGCGCCGCCATCTTGCTGGTGCGCCGGTCCTCGTCGTCGCGAAAGCGGATATAGCCCTGCACTACGTCGAGCAGCCGGTAGCGACGATCCGACGGCGTGCCCGCCTGCGCGATCCACCCGCCCTTGGCAAGCTGTCTGATCCGCTCGGGCCCTTTCATGATC
>DASRXO010000313.1:0-5143 GCA_035654095.1 Telluria sp. | reverse complement strand
CGCCCCAGCGCTTGCGCACCCACTGCACGTCGTCCCACGACAGCGCCGGGTCGAACTGCTGCGAGGTCCAGGACGACAGCGAGGACATGTCCGACACGCTGCTCGCATGCCCGACGATATTGCCGAACGTGCGGCGCGGCGTGCCCAGCATGCCCAGGCACCAGCGCGGCTTGGTCATCAAGTCGAGGATGTTCGCCAGCGTCATCTTGGGCGGCGCGCTCATGCCGTTGCGCAGGTCCTTGTGGCGCTGCCCCAGCACCTGCAGGTCGAGCGTGAGCACCAGCGCCGAACACTTGGCCGCCTTGGCGCGGTCGATCAGGCGTTCGATGAAGGGCCGGTCGCGCATCACGTACAGCTGGAACCAGAACGGCTTGCTGGTATGCGCCGCCACGTCTTCGATCGAGCAGATGCTCATGGTCGACAGGGTGAACGGCACGCCGAATTTTTCGGCCGCGCGCGCCGCCAGGATTTCGCCGTCGGCGTGCTGCATGCCGGTCAGGCCGGTCGGCGCCAGCGCCACCGGCATCGCCACCTCCTGGCCGATCATGGTCGAGCGCAGCGTGCGGTTCTCGAGATTGACCGCGACGCGCTGACGGAACTTGATGGCGGCGAAGTCCTCGCTGTTGGCGCGGTAGGTCGATTCGGTCCAGGAACCGGCGTCGGCGTAGTCGTAGAACATGCGCGGCACGCGCTTCTTGGCCAGCAGCCGCAGGTCTTCGATGGTGGTGATGATGCGCATGGGTCCTCGTGCAAAGTGATGGTGTCAGGCCGCCTGCGCCAGCGCGCACAGCGGCAAATCCAGGATGAAGGTCGTGCCTTGTCCGGCGCCGCTCTCGACCCGGATATTACCTCCCAACAGAGAGGTCACGATGTTGTAGGTGATATTCAGGCCCAGGCCGGAGCCGCCCTGCCCCATCTTGGTGGTGAAGAAGGGGTCGAAGATGCGGGCCTGGTGTTCGGCCGCGATGCCGCAGCCGTTGTCGTGGAATTCGACCAGCACGCGCTCCGGCTGCGGCATGCTGGCCGACAGCCGCATGCGCCCGCCCGGCGCCTCGAAGCCGTGCAGCATGGCGTTGTTGATCAGGTTGATCAGCACCTGGCCGAAGGGGCCGGGGAAGCTGTCCATCTCGATCTCGCGCGGCAGCGCCAGCTCCAGCGTGTGGCCGGCCTTGCGCACCTGGTTCATCATGGTCGCGACGATTTCGTGGCTGGCCTGTTCGAGGTTGAAGCGGCGGCGCTGGGCGCTGGCCTGGTCGACCGCGACCTGCTTGAAGCTGTTGACCAGGTCGGCCGCGTTGAGCAGGCTGCGCATGATCAGGGCCGAGGCTTCCTGCGAGGCGGCGATGAAGGCGGCGAGGTCGGAGCGGCGCACCGCGGTCGCGCCGAACTTGCCGGCGATGGCGTCGGTCCTTTCCTGCAGCGCGCTGGCCATCAACAGGCTGTTGCCGATCGGCGTATTGAGTTCGTGCGCGACGCCCGCCACCAGCGAGCCGAGCGCGGCCAGCTTGTCCTGGGCCACCAGCTGGGCCTGGGTATCCTTCAATTGACGGTAGGCGTCGGCATTGTCGAAGGCCACCCCGACGTAGGACGCCAGGGTGCGCAGCATGTCGAGGTGGATCCGGTGGTAGGCCTGGGCCCGGTAGCTGTGCACCGTGACCACGCCCAGCACCCGGCCGTTGACCGAAATCGGCACGTACAGCAGCGAGCGCGGCGCGGTCGGCAGCGAGCCGTCGTCGAGCGTGCCCATGTGCTCGACGCCCGAGGTCAGTTCGAGGTGGGCGATGTAGTTCTGGTATTCGGCGTCGAGGTCGTTGATGAAGACTTCGCGCTCGTGGCTGATGCACCAGACCGCCAGCTGGTTCGGCTCGCGCATGCTGCGCGTGTAGGGCGCGTAGCGCTTGCCGCGCTCGATCGCGAACGGGTAGTCGATGCTCTCGCGCTCGGGCCGGTGGACGCCGATGCCGAACACGCTGGCGTCCATCAGCTGGTTGACGTGGTCGTACAGCATCAGCATGATGGTTTCGCTGTCGAGCTTGGCGGTCAGCTCGCGGCCGATGTCGCTCAGCAGCGCGATGTTGCGGTGGGCCAGCTCGGCCACCTCTTTCTGGCGCTCGACTTCGTGCTTCTGGCGCTCGGCCGCATCCTTTTGCAGCATCAGCTCGGCGGTGCGGGCGCCGACCTGCTGCTCGAGCTGGGTCTTTTGGCGCAGCAGCGCGCGGATCCGCAGCCGGTACAAGCCGTAGCCGGCGCCCAGCAACAGCAGCGCGGCCAGCAGCCGGAACCACCAGGTCTTCCACAGCGGCGGCGCGACGGTGATCGCCAGCGCGGTCGGGACCACGCTCCAGACCCCGTCCTTGTTGCTGGCCTTGACGCGGAATACATAGCTGCCGGGGTCGAGATTGGTGTAGGTCGCGAAGCGCTTGCCGGCATCGGTGTTGACCCAGTCCTGGTCGAAGCCTTCGAGCATGTAGGCGTAGCGGTTGCGCTGCGGATCGGCGAAATGCAGGGCCGCGAATTCGAGCGAGAGCACCGAGTCGCGGTAGCCGAGGCGGACCGCGCTCGCATCCTGGATCGGGCCGCCGACCGCGCGCGGCTGGTTGAACACCAGGAAATCGGTGACCAGCACCACCGGCGCGTACGGGTTGTCGCGGATCGCCTCGGGCCGGAAG
This sequence comes from Telluria sp., assembly GCA_035654095.1. Lineage (GTDB taxonomy): Bacteria > Pseudomonadota > Gammaproteobacteria > Burkholderiales > Burkholderiaceae_D > Telluria_A. Next base: position 2,474 of record DASRXO010000313.1, on the reverse strand, counting down.
GCGGTCAGGCCGTTGATGCCGCCGAAGTACATGCGCCCGTCCGGCGCGCGCCAGGCCGAGCCGATGAAGTACGAGCCGTCCACCAGCCCGTCCTTCGCGGTGTAGGCCTTGACCTCGCCGCTGTCGGGATCGAGGCGCGCCAGGCCGACCGTGGTGCTGACCCACAGCGCGCCGGCGTGGTCTTCCAGCACCGCGCCGATCGGGTCGGCCGCGCCCTCGTCGCTGAGCGGGAAGAAGCGGAAGCTGACCTGGCCGTCGACGCCGCGCTCGAGCCGGTGCAGGCCGCCCGCGCTGCCCACCCACAGCTCGCCCTTGGACGACTCGAACAGGCTGGAGATGCGGTTGTGGCGCAGGCTGGCCGGGCGCGCCGGGTCGTGGCGGTAATGGGTGAAGCGGCCGCTGGCCGGGTCCAGCCGGTCGAGGCCGTTGTCGGTGCCGATCCACAGCGCGCCGCTGCGGTCTTCGAGCAGGGCGAAGCCGAAATCTTCGCCGAGGCTGGACGGATCGGCCGGATCGTGGCGCCAGCGGTGCAGGCGGCCATCCGGGTCGCGCTTGAACAGGCCGCCGCGGGTGGCGATCCACAGCGCGCCGCCGCGCCCGGCCAGCAGGTACTGGATATGGTTGGCGCCCGGCTCGGAGCCCAGCGGCACCGGCGTGAAGTGGGGATGCGCGGGGTCGGTCCAGGCCAGCCCGCTGGGCGCGCCCACGTACAGGCGGCCGCCGGCCAGCGCCAGCGCCCCCACCGCGTCGTTCGGCAGGCTGCCGGCGCGGCGCGCGTCGTGGCGCCAGACCAGCACCTTGCCGCTGGCCGGGTCCAGCCGGTTCAGGCCGCCGCCGCTGGTGCCGAGCCAGACCCGGCCTTCGCTGTCGCCGATCAGGCTGCGCACCTTGTTGCTGCTGATGCCGTCCGGCTCGTCCGGGGTCTCGATGTAGCGCAGGAAGCCGCCGCTGGCGAGGTCGGCCCGGTTCACGCCGCCGAACGCGCCGCCGACCCACAGCGTGCCGGTGCGGTCGACGCAGATCGAGGCGACCTGGTTGTCGGACAGGCTGTTGCGGTCGAGCAGCTGGTGGCGGTAACTGACGAAGCGGCCGCTGGCCGGGTCGCGCCATTTGGCGCCGTCGCGCTCGGTGCCGACCCACAGGTTGGCGCCCTTGTCGTGGTACAGCACCAGCACCCGGTCCGCGCCCATGCCCTCGGCCGCGCCGATCTTGCGGCCGTGCGGCGCGGGGTCGGTGGTGCGCCAGGCTTCGAGCCCGGCGCCGGTGCCGACCCACAGCGTGTCGCGCGGGCCCATCGACAGCGCCAGCACGCCGCCGCGCTTGGTTTCGGCCTCGGCCTCGGCGGCCCGGCCCACGCTGAAATGCTGGAAGCCGGCGGCGCCCGGCGCCAGCCGGTCGAGTCCGACACTGGTGCCGATCCACAGCGCGCCGCCGGCCTCGCGCGCCAGCGCGCCGATCCGGTTGTCGCTCACGCTGGCCGCCAGCGCCGGGTCGTGGCGCAGGGTGCGGAACACGCCGCTGGCCGGATCGAAGTGCTGCAGGCCGTCGCCGGTGCCCAGCCACAGGCCCTGCTTGCCGTCGCCCGCGATCGCCAGCACCGAGCGGTTGGCCGAGGACGCGGCGCCGGCATCGGGCGCGGCGTAGCGGACGAATTTCTGGCGCTCGCGGTCGAAGCGCGCCAGCCCGCCCTTGGTGCCGAACCACAGCGTGCCTTGCGCGTCCTCGAACGAGGACAGTACATAGTTGTCGGGCAGGCTGGCGGGGTCGGCCGGGTCGGTCTTGAACACCGTCATCTTGTAGCCGTCGAAGCGGTTCAGCCCGGCCTGGGTGCCGAACCACATGAAGCCCTGGCGGTCTTGCAGGATAGTGAGCACCGATTCCTGGGCCAGGCCCTGCTCCACGCCCAGATGCTCGAAGCGCAGGCTGCGCGGCGCGGCCGGCGCGGCGCCGCACGCCAGGGCCAGCAGGAAGCCCAGGGCGATCCGGGCCCAGCGCGCGCATCCATGCGTGATCCTTTGCAGCATATTGTCCATTTCTCACAAGATGCCCTAATCTACCAGATGACCGGGCGTCAAAGAAACTTTCCAGCAGCAAATTTTTTTGCCGGGGCGGCACTGGACAAAGCCCGGCCGCCCCCTTAGAATGCTGCTTCTTCGGCATGCCGGCGCTTCCAATCGACGCTTCCGGAAATGTGACGAAGCTGCTATACTATTCGCTTTCGCGGCTGTAGCTCAGTTGGATAGAGTACTTGGCTACGAACCAAGGGGTCGTGGGTTCAATTCCTGCCAGCCGCACCATTATTCGTAAGAAATCAAAGGCTTAGAGAGCGATCTCTAAGCCTTTTTTCTTGGCGCCCTTTGCGATGAGCGCAACTGCTGCTATAATCCCGGTTTCGCGGCTGTAGCTCAGTTGGATAGAGTACTTGGCTACGAACCAAGGGGTCGTGGGTTCAATTCCTGCCAGCCGCACCATCA
>DASRXO010000312.1:0-7541 GCA_035654095.1 Telluria sp. | reverse complement strand
AGGGCGATCTCGCCGGCCCACACCGACAGGCGCGGCATGAAGTCGAGCACCGCGTCGCGCAGCGTGGTGCCGTTGTGCGGCGAGGCGATGCTGGTGACGCTGCGCACCCAGCCGATCTTCCCGCCCCGGTACAAGTCGCCGCCGCCTTCGTCGCCGTCGGGCGAGCCGTTTTCGAGCAGCTCGACCAGCGCGCGGATGGTCGGCCCGCCCTGGCTGTGGCCGACCAGGTGGATCGGATGGCGCTCGTCCCAGGCCGGGTAGAGCGCGAGCGGATAGTGCTGCGGATTGTCGGCCGGATCGGCGGCCCAGCATTTGCCGGGCGGCTGCTGCAGCGCGCCATACTCGGCGTAGCGCGCGCTGTGCCGGCTGCCGTAGTCGACGCAGCCGCCTTTGATCTGGTAGTACAGCTCGGCCGCGCGGTCCCAGTTGGAGCTGACCGGGCCGACCCCGGCCGCCACCACCTGGTGGACGCCGCCGAAGGCGCGCATGTGGGCCGCGATGTCGTTGAAGCCGCCCCAGTATTTAAAGCCGCTTTCCTTGAATTTGTCGGGACCGAAGCCGAGGAAGCCGTGCACCAGCACCACCGGGTAGTTGTTGGCCGCCTGCGCCGCTTGGGCGGCCAGCAGGGTGGTCAGGATGAGCATCGGTGCGAGTGCGCGTGGCGGCATGATCCTGACCTTCGTGGCTTGTCGATCCTACAATGGTAGCGTATTGACTCCTGGCGGGATAGCTGTTCGCATTAACAGGACCGGCTGGCCGTAATGCGTGTTGCACCAGCCGTATTTGTCGATCACGTGGCGCGGCATGTCGGCGCTGGCCGGCACTTGCGCGAAGCCCATGCCGGCGTACAGGCTTTCGAGCTCGGCGAAGGGCAGGCAGTAGACGGTCTGGAAATCGGGCTGGGCCAGCAGGAAGGCGATCAGGCGCCGCGCCACGCCGCGTCCCTTGTAGTCCTCGAACACCAGCATGCCGCCCAACTCGCCGACCCCGGGCGCCAGCGGCACCATGCGGCCGAAGCCGGCCACCGCGCCGTCGATCTCGGCCAGCGCGATGCGGTCGCGGGCGGTCGAACGCACGAAGTCCACCTCGGCGTAGCGCTGGTTGATCCAGTCAAGTTCGGCCGGGCGTGCCCAGCGCAGGGAAAAGTTCGGTTCGCTCATGGCGGCAATTATAAAGCGCCGGCGGCCGAAGCGGTTCCGCCCACCGCACCGGCGCCGGCCGCCGCTTCCGTGGGCGCGGCCGGGTCGCCCTTCCACACCACGTTGTCGTCCACCGAGTACAGCTGGCAGGGCTGGCCGCTGCGCCGCGAGCAGGTCTCGAGCGCGCGCGCGTCGGGATCCTCGCCTTCCTCGGCCCAGCACCAGGCGCCGGTGGGCGATACGGCGAACGCGCGCGGCGTCGTCTTGGCGAGATAGTCGCGGTAGGCGAGGCGGCCGTTCTCGCTGAGGTAGGGCACGGCGCCGACGTCGTCCAGCGCGGCGAAATTACTCTTCGGCAGGGAGGGCGCGGCCTCCACCGCATACAGTTCCTTGGTCGGCATGCCGATCTGCCGCAGGAAGCGTTCGGTCTCGCCCCACCAGATTTTTTCGCCGTCGCGGCTGGCGAGCATGCCGTGCGAATCGCGCTTGAAGGCGCCGTATTCGACCAGGCGCGCGTGGCCGCCGGCGCGCTCGAAGGCGTCGTGCAGGCGGCCCACCAGGTCCGGCCCGAACAGCGAGTCGTTGGCGCCGTACATCCACAGGCTGGCGATCTTGCTAGCCGCGCCGTAGTCGGCGAAGGCGTGCACCAGTGCCGAGCGCCAGTCGCAATGGGCGCCGTCGTCGCGCAGGCCGCCGGCGAAGTTGATCAGGCCGCGCACGCCCGGCACCTGCTGGGTGCCCAGCGCCAGTGTGGCCAGTCCGCCGTAGGACTGGCCGGCCACCACGATGCGGTCGGCGTCGACCCAGTCCTGTTCGCGCGCGTAGCGCACGGCGTCGAGGATGTCTTCGGCCTGGCCGTAGCCGTTGGCCGTCATGTCGCAGCCGTGGTCGTGGTAGCGGCCGGTGGAGTTGGCGAAGCCCTGGCGCATCGGCACCATCACCGCGTAGCCGCGCTTGACGAAGGCGGTGGCCATGAAGATGAAACGGTCGCGCGGCTGGCGGTTGGGCGCGCCGGCGTCCTTGCCGTGGTTGATGATCAGCAGCGGAAACGGACCCGGTCCGTTCGGCTGGAACACCGTGGTTTCCATCATCGCCTGGCGGGTCGGGCCGGCGGGGATCAGCACGATGTGTTCGTTGAGACGGTAGTCCAGCGGCAGCTCTTGTTCAACTGCCAACGACGGGAGCAAGGTCAGGCACAGGAGGAAGGCGGATGCAAGTGTGCGAACAGATGAGCGGACGCTGGACATAAAGGAATAGGGCGAATCGTGAAGTTGATTTCCTAGCGGAATATCTTGATTCTAAGCACCCTGAATTTCCAGAGCAATACCCGAATGTCAATTCTGAGCAGTAAATCCGCGGGCGTGAACAGAAAGATACGGCGCCAAGCCTGCGCCGCCGGCCGCACCATGCTCCTACAATCGTCCGGTGGCAGGGCGAGCACTTTTTCAACCGTGAGGGAGGAGAACGATCATGATCAACATTGCTGTCATCGTGGGAAGCACGCGGCCGGGACGCAAGGCCGATGTGGTGGGCCGGTGGGTGCTCGAGCTGGCCAAGCTGCGCAACGACGCCAACTACGAGCTGGTGGACATCCAGGACTTCCACCTGCCGCTGCTCGACGAGCCGGTGCCGCCGTCGCTGAACCAGTACACCAAGCCGCACACCCAGGCCTGGGCCGAGAAGATCGCCGGCTTCGACGGTTTCGTGTTCGTCACGCCGGAGTACAACCACGGCACCTCGGGCGCGCTGAAGAACGCGATCGATTTCCTGTACAAGGAATGGAACAACAAGGCCGCCGGCTTCGTCGGCTACGGCAGCGCCGGCGGCGTGCGCGCGGTCGAACACCTGCGCCTCGTGATGGGCGAACTGCAAGTGGCCGACGTGCGCGCGCAGGTCGCGCTGTCGCTGTACACCGACTTCGAAAACTTCACCACCTTCAAGCCGGCGGCGATGCACGAAAATGCGGTCGGCACCATGCTCGACCAAGTGGTGGCGTGGAGCGGCGCCTTGCAGGTGCTGCGCAGCTAAGGCCGGCGCGGCGTTGTTTTTCGCCCCAAATTTGTGCATCGCACGATAAGTTTCCCTATGGCTTTGCTGCGGGACAATGTAATCTCGCTATGGAACAACGCGCGTGGGAAGCGATGCATTTATGAAAAATCTTAGAATCGGCACCCGTCTCGCATGTGGTTTTGCCATCGTCATGCTGCTGCTGGTGGCGCTGACCGCGATCAGCATATGGCGCATGCACGGCGCCAGCGTCAAGACGGACGAACTGGTCAATGTGAAAGTCAGGGACGAGCGCTTGATCGACGAGTGGTCCAAGGTCATCGAGGTCAACACCGCGCGCACCACCACGGCGTGGAAGGTCAGCGATGCGGCCGACCAGAAGGCGATCGAAGAGCAGATGAAGGGCTCGTCGGCGCGCGCCACCGACATCCAGACCGTGCTCGGCGAGACCCTGCAGGAGCCGGCCGCCAAGACGCTGCTGGGCAAGGTGTTCGATACCCGCAAGGCTTACCTCACCGCGCGTGCCGAGGTGTTCAAGCAAAAGGCCGCCGGCAATATGGACGCCGCGCGCGACATCTTCGAGAAGGACATGGTCGGCAAGCGTGATCTCTACCTCGCCGCGCTGCACGACTTGTCGGAAGCCCAGCGCAAGCAGCTGGACCAGATCGCGGCCGAGATCGCGGCCCAATACCAGAGCGGACGCACGCTGCTGATCGCCATCGGCGCGCTGGCGATCTTGATCGGCGCCGGCTGCGCGTGGTGGATCACGCGCTCGATCACCGGGCCGCTGAACGAGGCGGTGCGGGTGGCCGAGACGGTGTCGGCGGGCGACCTGACCAGCAATATCGTGGTCGACAGCGACGACGAAACCGGCAAGCTGATGAGCGCGTTGAAGATCATGAACGATAGCCTGGTCGCGATCGTCGGCGAAGTGCGCATCGGCACCGACACCATCGCCACCGCGTCCAGCGAGATCGCCATCGGCAATATGGACCTGTCCTCGCGCACCGAGCAGCAAGCCGCGTCGCTGGAAGAAACGGCCTCGTCGATGGAACAGCTGACCACCACCGTCAAGGTCAATGCCGACCACGCGCGCGAGGCCAACCAGCTGGCGATCGCCGCGTCCGAGGTGGCGATCCGCGGTGGCGCGGTGGTGGCCGACGTGGTCGCGACCATGGGCTCGATCAACGATTCCTCGCGCAAGATCGTGGACATCATCAGCGTGATCGACGGCATTGCGTTCCAGACCAACATCCTCGCGCTGAATGCCGCGGTGGAGGCGGCGCGCGCGGGCGAGCAGGGGCGCGGCTTCGCGGTGGTGGCGGCCGAGGTGCGCAACCTCGCCCAACGCTCGGCGGGTGCGGCCAAGGAAATCAAACAGTTGATCGGCGACTCGGTCGGCAAGGTCGACGCCGGCTCGCGCCTGGTCGACGAGGCCGGCAAGACGATGGACGAAGTGGTGGCCAGCATCGGCCGCGTGACCAGCATCATGCGCGAGATCAGCGGCGCCAACGACGAGCAGCACGCGGGCATCGAGCAGGTCAACGATGCGGTGGCGCAGATGGACCAGGTCACGCAGCAGAACGCCGCGCTGGTGGAAGAAGCGGCGGCCGCGGCGGCGTCGATGCAGGACCAGGCGGCGCGGCTGCTGGAAGTGGTGAGCACCTTCAAGCTCGACCGGCGGGCAGCGGCGCCGGGCAGGCGGCCGGCGATGGCGCCGCCGCGTCCGGCACGGTCGCTGATGCAGGCCGCGCCCACGCTGGCCGTGGCCGACGACAAGTGGGAAGTGTTCTAGTCCGCTTGCGCTGCCATGCACATGAGTACATCACCAGCTCCGCGGCGCGCGATGTGCGCGGCCTGCCTGCGCGCTGCATCGGCCTGCATGTGCCGCTGGATCGCGCCGGTCCATGCCGCGGTCGAACTGCTGATCCTGCAACATCCCCTGGAGGTGGCGAACGCCAAGGGCAGCGCACGCCTGTTGCATTTGAGCTTGCCGGGAAGCCGGCTGGTGGTGGGCGAGCTGTTCGATCCGCAGATCCTGTCCGGCCTGCTGACCGCGGGCGGACGTAAGCCGCTGCTGCTGTATCCGGCCACGCCGGGCACGGCCGCCGCGGCGCCCGACCCGGCCATGTTGGGCACGCCGTCCGCGCTGCGGCTGGTGGTGCTGGACGGCACCTGGCGCAAGAGCCGCAAGATGCTGCATCTGAACCCGCCGCTGCACGAGCTGCCGCGGCTGGCGCTGCACGGCATGGCGCCGTCGCGCTACCGCATCCGCAAGGCGCATGCTCCCGACCAGCTGTCCACCCTCGAAGCCGCCTGCCACGCGCTGGCCCAGCTCGAAGGCGATGCCTTCCAGCCTGTGCTGGCGGCGTTCGACGGCTTCGTGGCCGAACAGGCGGCGCGCGTAACGACGTTCGGTCCTTGACCTTGAAAACCTGGAGGCCGGCCTCGGGAACCTGGGCGCTCCTGGTATGCACCACATGGAATTGCTGCAGCGAGGGCACATAGGTCGAGGTCTTGCCGCCAAGGGTATCGATGTGCTGGACCAGCCGATAAGCGTGGTCGCACGCGCGGTCCTTGCCATTGCCTTCGTCCCGGCCTAAAATACTGTATATTTATACAGTATTGAGGTGCGCCATGCCCGACCGCGAGAACGACTTCGAGGTGCAGCCCATGCTGCCGCCGGCGCCGCTGGCCGCGCGCAAGGGCCGCGGCGCGGTGTCCAACATCCAGGGCCGCTACGAGGTCAACGGGCGCGAAGGTTTCGACGACGGCTGGACCCATGACGAGGAGCACGAGGCCGCGCCCGCGCTCAAGACGCAAGTCACCGACGAGTACGCCAAGACGATCCTGACTCGCAACACCTCGCCCGACATCCCGTTCAGCGTCTCGCTCAACCCCTATCGCGGCTGCGAGCACGGCTGCATTTACTGCTTCGCGCGGCCGACCCACAGCTACCTCGGCCTGTCGCCCGGCCTCGATTTCGAAAGCCGGCTGTTCGCCAAGGTCAACGCGCCCGAGCTGTTGCGGCGCGAGCTGGCCAGGCCCTCGTACGTACCCGACAACATCGCGCTCGGCGTCAACACCGACGCCTACCAGCCCTGCGAGCGCCAGCTCGGCATCACGCGCCGCGTGCTCGAAGTGCTGCACGAGTGCGAGCATCCGGTCGGCCTGATCACCAAGTCCTCGCTGATCGAACGCGATATCGACCTGCTGGCCGCGATGGCGGCCAAGCGCCAGGCCTGCGCCGCCATCACCATCACCACGCTCGACCCGGCGATCGCGCGCACGCTGGAGCCGCGCGCCGCCAGCCCCGCGCGGCGGCTGCGCACGATCCGCACGCTGACCGACGCCGGCATCCCGGTCAGCGTCAGCGTGGCGCCGATCATCCCTTTCGTCACCGAGCCCGAGCTGGAGAAGGTGCTGGAGGCGGCGCATGCGGCCGGCGCGGTGAGCGCGCATTACGTGGTGCTGCGCCTGCCGTGGGAGATCAATCCCCTGTTCCAGGAATGGCTGCAGACGCACTTCCCCGAACGCGCCCAGCGCGTGATGAACCGGGTGCGCGACATGCGCGGCGGGAAGGACTACGACAGCGATTTCGCCACCCGCATGCACGGCGAGGGCGTGTGGGCCGACCTGATCCGCCAGCGCTTCACCAAGGCCGTCGAGCGGCTCGGCATGGGCGGCAGCATGACGCGCCGCTTCGACCAGCTGGACGCCTCGCGCTTCAAGCGCCCGCTGGTGGTGCCGCCGTCGGCGGGCAAACAGTGCGGCAACGCCACCGGCCAGCTCGACCTGTTTTGAGTTAGGATTGCGGGATCGTCAATTCAGGAATCTTAAGTCATGGCAGAACGGGACGCGGAGCAGCCGGTGGCCGAGAAGGTGGTATTCGTAGGCGCCGAATCGACCGGCAAATCGACCTTGGTCGAGCACCTTGCACGCGAGTTCGACACCGCCTGGGTCCCCGAGATCGGGCGCTTCGTGTGGGAAGAAAAGCAGGGCGACTTGAACGCCGGCGACTACCTCGACATCGCGGTCATGCACCGCCAGGCCGAGACCGAGGCCTTGCAGCGCGCGCGGCGCTACCTGTTCGTCGACACCAGCGCGCTGACCACGCTGCTGCTCGGCTACTGCTTCGGCCACATCGACCAGGCGCCGCCCGAGCTGCTGAAGTACGCCGACGATTGCAAGGACCGCTACGCCCATCATTTCGTCTGCGCCGACGACCTTCCCTTCGAGCAGGACGGCGTGCGCGAGAGCGCGGCCTGGCGCACCCGCATCCAGTCGCTGGTGCTGGACGACCTGAATGCGCGCGGCATTGCCTACACCGTGGTGCGCGGTTCGGTGGAACAGCGCGCGGCGCAGGTGCGCGACGTGCTGGCAGCGCGCGCTGCT
>DASRXO010000311.1:0-2144 GCA_035654095.1 Telluria sp. | reverse complement strand
TCCATCGGATTGCGATGAACTGCAATTTTGGCGCCCCAGTCTACCTATTCCGGGGGCCAGCGGTGCCGGGCGGCACCTTTTTTGCTCAGTAGGCGAGCGCGCCGCTGAGCGCTTCCTGCACCAGGTCGTCGATCTCGCCGGTGATGTTGCTCATGCTGCCGGCCACGGCCGCGAATTCCTGGCCGGCGGCGCCGGCGCGCGCCGCCACCACCTGGGCATTGAACGCCACCCGGCGCGCCTGCTTGGAAATGGTCTGGATCTCGCCCATCATGTCTTGCAGCTGCCGGCGCTGGGCTTGGGCGTAGCGCTTGGACTGCTCTTCGTAGACCAGGGTCAGGCCGTTGAGCACGCTCAGCAGCGGGGTCGCGCTGCGCACCAGCTCGTCGAGCAGGGCCGGCGCGCCGCGGCCGTCGGCCACGATGGCGTCGAGCGCGGCGTCGGCCAGCGCGATGAAGTCGCGGATGATCTTGTCGCCTTGCAGGGTGCCGAAGTAGGCGTCGCGCAGCTGGCCGCAAAAGATGCCGGGCAGGCCGCCCTTGCCTTCGACCAGGGTCAGGTGGGCGTCGCGGAATTGGGCCAGGGTGTCGCGCGCGGTGCCGATCGCCCCGTCATGATCCATCGAGGCCAGCACCGCGAACAGCACCACCCGCTGCGAAGTGAAGCGGCGGCGGCCGGCCAGGTTGATCAGGGCGCCGAACATGTCGCCCGACAGCTTGAGCGCGGCGGCGGCGGGGACGGGCTGGGGGGTGACGGCGACTTCTTGATCCAGCATGGCGTTCTCCTCTGACGATACGGAAAAATGCCATGCAGGATCCATGCCAAGCGCCCTGCCCCTGCAGGCCGCCGCGGCTCACCAATTTAGCGCAGCAGCGGCCGCGCCAAGCACCATTTTCGCCTGCGCGGCGACCCAAGTTGAAGCACGCTCAGCGCTCGCTCAGCACCTCGTCGATCAGGCCGTACTCCCTGGCCTGGGCGGCGGACATGAAACTGTCGCGGTCGGTATCTTTCTCGATGCGCTCCACCGACTGGCCGGTGCGTTCGGCCAGGATCGCGTTCAGGCGCGCGCGCTGGTAGACGATCTCCCTGGCCTGGATCTCGACGTCGGCCGCCACGCCTTGCGATCCACCCGAGGGCTGGTGGATCATGATGCGCGAATTGGGCAGCGCATAGCGTTTCCCGCGCGCGCCGCCGGCCAGCAGGAAGGAGCCCATGCTGGCGGCAAAGCCGGTGCACAAGGTCGACACGTCCGGCTTGATGAACTGCATGGTGTCGTAGATCGCCATCCCCGCGTAGACCACGCCGCCCGGCGAGTTGATGTAAAACGCGATGTCCTTCTCGGGATTTTCCGCTTCGAGAAACAGCAGTTGGGCCACGATCAGATTGGCGGACTGCTCGTTCACCTCGCCCACCAGGAAGATCACGCGCTCCCTGAGCAGGCGCGAGTAAATATCGTAAGCGCGCTCGCCGCGGCCCGATTGTTCGATCACGGTGGGTATCATGCCCAAGCCGCGTGGGGGTAAGCTGACGTACATGGTGATCCTTTCGGTAAAGATATTGCGCGCTTGACGCGCCGGGCCCAGACTGTGTGACAGCGCGAAAAAAATAGGGCGCCGCTGTCACATCGGCCGGGCCCGGATCGTCAACCGGCGTGCGGACATTCATGGAGCAAGCATGCAGCAACAGGCAGAGGCACCCGAAACGATTTTCGAAACGCTGAGACCGCGCCTGCTGGCGATCAGCTACCGGATCCTGGCCAGCCGCGCCGAGGCCGAGGACGTGATCCAGGAGACCTACCTGAAATGGCACCGGGCCGACCGCGCGGCGCTGCTGGCGCCCGCCGCCTGGCTGACCACGGTGGCGCGGCATCTGTCGATCGACCGCCTGCGTCAGTACCGGCGCGAGGCCGGGGCGGCGGCGGCCGCAGCGACCGAGGCGCAGACGCCCTCGCCCGAAGACTTGCTGTGCCGGCGCGCCGACCTCGCCCTGGCCTTCGCCCTGCTGCACGAACGGCTCAGTCCGGACGAACGCATCGCGCTGGTGCTGCATACGGCCTTCGAGTGCGAGCATGCCGAGATCGCCGCCGAACTGGGCACCACCGCGTCGAACAGCCGCCAACTGCTGCACCGCGCGCGCGAACGCATCCT
>DASRXO010000310.1:0-9353 GCA_035654095.1 Telluria sp. | reverse complement strand
ATGTACCTGGCTTGACGAAGACGATGGATGACACCGAAACGTCAAATTGTTGGCCGATAACGTGGCAGATGTTGTGCGCCATCGCCTCGATCTTGCTCAGGTAGTCGTCCTGCGCACGCAACTGCTCGGCCTTGCTGACATTATCCTTCGCCAGTTGTTGTGCCGCCCGTACCAGGCTGCGGTTCGCCTCTGCGACGATTGCCAGGCGCTCCTGCGAATCGATCTCCACCGAGAATGCCGCGCACATATTCGGCTCGATGAAATCGATCGAACGTTCGATGACTTCTTCGACATCCTGCGGGTACACATTGCGTCCGTTGATGATGATCAGGTCTTTCAAGCGTCCGGTGACAAACAGTTCGCCGTCGCGCATGAAGGCCAGGTCACCGGTGCGCAGGAACGGGCCTTCGCCGCTGTCGGCGAGGCAGGCGCCGAACACTTGCGCCGATTCGGCCGGACGATTCCAATAGCCGCGCGCCACGCTTGGGCCCGATACCCATACTTCGCCCACGCGCTGGCCCGAAACGGGCAGGCAGGTTTCGGGGTCGACGATGCGCACGGTGGCAGAGCTGGCGATGCGACCGGAGCTGACGATTTCGCGTGCGTCGACGTCGTCGGGATGCGCATCGCGGATCTGATTTCCTTCTAGCAGCGATTTGCTGACGCTACGGATACGCGGCGCACTGTCGAGCGGACCGCCGGCCACGAACAGCGTCGTTTCCGCCATTCCATAGCATGGGAACATCGATGTCTCGCGCATGCCGCAGTGTGCGAAGGCAGCGAAAAAACGGCGCAGGGTATCCGCGCGTATCGGCTCCGACCCGTTGTAGGCGACCACCAGATGGCGCAGATCCAGCCGTTCCTTTTGCGCGTCCGAAATTTTCTTCGCGCAGTAGTCCCAGCCGAAATTGGGGGCACCCGCACAGGTCCCGCGATAGGTCGAAATTGCATCGAGCCACATGACCGGGTTCTTGAGGAAGGCCGCCGGCGCCATCAACACGCAGTGAAATCCTACGTACATGGGCGATACCACACTGCCGATCAGTCCCATGTCGTGGAATAGGGGCAACCAGCTGACCATGACGGTATCGGCCGTGAACCCAAACCCTTCCCGTATCGATTCGACATTGCTGGCAATGTTCAGGTGGGTGATCTCGACACCTTTTGGCAGCGCTGTCGAGCCCGACGTATATTGTAAAAATGCGACTGTCGATGCTGTCGGCTGCGGCAGTGGCGCCACCCGGTCGGACAGCACCAGCGTGTCCGTCGAGAGGCAGGGGCGGCTCGGCGCCTCCACCAGCGACAGGCTGGCCGTTATTGCAGATTCGCAATCGCTGCGTGTCAGAATCAGGGCGGGCTCGGCATCGTCGAGCAGCGCCTTGAGGCGGCGCGACGCGCGCGTCTTATGCGGGATCGTCGATGGCACGGCGATCAGGCCGGCAAGCAGGCAGGCAAAATAGACGGCAATGAACTCCAGCCCTGCCGGATAGAACAAAAGCGCCCGCGCACCAGGCGCTGCGCGTTCGGCCAGGATCGCGGCCAAGCCGGATGCGCGGCGGGCCAAGTCGCCATAGGTGATTTCGTCGATCTTGCCGTCGTCGCGCAAGAACGTATAAGCAAGGCGCTCCGGTGTGCGTTGTGCGTGCTCGCGCAGTCGTTCGGTAATGAGGGCCGGGCGCGCGGCGACGGCGGCCGTATTGTTCTTAGCTTCCAAACTATGTCACCTTCCGTGCTTGGGCGCGCAGCTCCGCCGCGGCGATCGACGAGCGTGCCCGATCAATGGCGTTGACGATCACCTGCGACGCGCGCTTTATTTGCTGAATGTTGTGATTTGCCATTAACTGCAGTCGCAAGCGCGAGGCGCCGATTGGCACGCCTGGAAACTCGACCTGATTGACGAATACCGACTGTTTGAAAAGCAGTTTCCCGGTCAGGCGCGATACGGGTTCGCTACCAATCAATACGGGTATGATGGCCGATCCGATGCCCATGCAGTGCAGCCCGCTTTCGCCGAGCAGCTTTCGCAGCGCATCGACATTGCGCATCAGATCGGCGCGCAGGCTCTTGCCTTCCTCCGCGCGGACGATTTCAACGCATTGCAATATCACTGCGCTTTGAACCGGCGACAGCGCGTTGGAAAACATGTGCGGACCCGCATACAGTTGCAAATGACGTTTCACCGCACGCGACGCCGTGGCGACAAAGCCGCCGTTTGACGAGAAGGTCTTCGAAAATGCTCCCATCACAATGTCGATCTTGCCCAGCATGCCCTGGGTGCCGATGCACCCGGTGCCTTCAGGCCCCAGCGAACCCAAGTCGTGCGCCACGTCGACCATCAAGGTGGCGCCAAATTCGTGGCAAGTCGCTTGCAGCTTGGCCAGATCGGGCGTATCCGAATCCATGCTGAACAAACCTTCGGTCACCACCAGAATGGCATGGTCCTGGTCGCGCGCACGGATGGCCGCCAGCAGTTCGCGCACGTGGCCGACGTCGAGGTGGCGGTTAATGACGATATTCGCCGTCGCCGCGCTGGCGCCTTGACGCAAGGACGCGTGGGCAAACTGGTCGATGACGATATGGTCGCTGGCCTGAACCAGCGCCGTGATTGCACCGAACGCCGCGCCCCAGCCAGTGGGGAACAAGGTGACATGCTCGGCCTGTACCAGCGCGCCGACGGCCTGTTCCAGGGCGAGCGATGTTTTTGTATTGCCCAACAAGACGGCGGAGCCAGCGCTGTGGGGGCCGGCATCGCGCAGCGCGCGCGCGGCCGCTTCTGCGATCGCGGGGTGGGATGCGAGCGAAAGATAATCTTGCGAGGCGAAATTGATTCCGCGTGCACTCAAGCCTGCTTCGTCCTGAATGCTGGCGATCGGATGCGGGCCGCCTTCGAGGCTGCGCGCATATTGCCAGACGCCATGAGCGCTGCGCGTCGCGTGCCAGGCCTGCAGCTTATCCATGCGCTGCAACAGATTGGCTCCCGCCGGCTGGGCGAATTGAGCGGCGGTGCCCGCCAGCGCGCCACTGGCGAGCATCGCGTCGATCTCGGCCTGCCACGCGCGTTCGCTTTCTATGGCCGCAGCCTCAGCTGCGAGTTCTGTCGGCTGCAAATGCCCCCCGTGTTGTTCAATCAAGCATTTCTCCTTGCCCTATTCTGGTCAACGACGGCGCTGCGCCAAACTCAAGCGGTCAGGGACTCCGCAGCATCGCGGCACTGGCGTTGCAGCAGATCGGCGATGTCGTCCGGGTGCAGGGGATGGTTAAAGTAATACCCCTGGGCCTCGTCACAGCCCATGCGTTGCAGCGCGGCCAATTGCTCGGCGGTCTCCACCGCTTCCGCGATCACCTTCAAGTCGAGCCGGTGCGCCATGTCGATAATCGATTCGGCGATTGCAAATGAGCGGCCATGCGCTCCCGAACTGCCCAGCCGTCGAATGAACGAGCCATCCATTTTCAGGATGTCTGCGGGCAGTTCGCTTAGATAGTTCAGGCTGGAATAACCCGTACCGAAGTCGTCAATGGAAATGCGCACACCGGCACCTCGCAGTTGGGTCATCGTCATTTGGTTCTGATCGAAATTCTCGATCAATATACCTTCCGTAATCTCCAGGTCGAGACAGTGCGGTGCAATGCCGGTCTCCGCAACGATGTGCAAGATGCGCGCGACCAGGTCTGGTTGCTTGAGTTGGCGTGCGGAGAGGTTGACCGCGGTCTTGATTGGCGGCAGTCCAGCGTCGGACCAGGCGCGCGTTTGCGCGCACGCGGTACGCAACACCCAGTCGCCAATGGGCACGATCATTCCGGTCTCTTCCGCCAAGCCGATAAACCGCGAGGGCTCGATCCGGCCGTAGAGGGGATGTTGCCAGCGGATCAGAGCCTCCACGCCGACCACGCGCTGGGTGGCGAGGTCCAATTGCGGTTGATATTCGAGGAATAACTGGCCAGCCGCAAGCGCGTCGCGTAATCCGTTTTTTAGCGCCAGGCGTTCGCTCGGCGGGACCGTCGCGCCAGTTGAATACATCTCAACGATATTATCGCCCCATGACTTCGCACGCACCATGGCGATGTCGGCGCGCTTGAGCAGGGCGTCCATGTCGCAGTTCGCGTCCGGGAACATCGCTATGCCGATGCTCAAAGTGACAAAACATTCGCGTCCCTCGACACCGATCGGCATGGCGAACTGGTTGAGGATTTTCTCCGCCACTTGCTGGACATCGGCGGGCACGGCCAGGTCTTCCAATACCACCACAAATTCGTCGCCACCCCAGCGGCCCATCGTGTCCGACTCGCGCAGGCAAGCTCGTACGTTCAGTGCAGTCTGAATCAAGATGGCGTCGCCTGCCTCATAGCCCAAGGCATCGTTGACCTCCTTGAATTTGTTCACGTTTAGCAACATCAGCGCTACCATGCGTTTGTTACGGGTGGCGCGGTCCATCGCATGGCCGAGCCGGTCGCGCAATAGCCGTCGTGTCAACAAGCCAGTCAGTGGGTCCGATTGTTCGGGTTCGAACACCCGCAGCGCGACCGCAGCATCCGATGAGGAAGGGACATGATCGGCATGGTGGACGAGTTCCGGTGACTCTTCGACCTTCTGCCCGTAGCAAATAATACAGTTACGGCCGCTCGATTTAGCCTGATAAAGGGCTTCATCCGCCCGCGCGACCGTTTGTGCAATCGACTCGCCTGAACGGAACTTTGCCACCCCGATCGAGACCGTCACTCCCAAGTCGCTCGAAATCTCAGGAAAGGCAAGCTTTTCGATGCTCAAGCGTACGCGCTCTGTGAGCACAATCGCTTCGTCGAGCGACGTTTCCGGGAGCATGAGCAAAAATTCCTCGCCGCCGTAGCGTCCGAACGAATCGCTTTCACGGATCTGCCGTTGAACGGTCAACGCGAATTCGCGCAGGACGGCATCGCCCGCGGAATGACCGAACGAATCGTTGACGCGCTTGAAGTAGTCGATATCGAGAAGACACAAGCAGAACAGGCTGCCAAGCCGCGCGGTGCGATCCTTTTCGTTTTCAATCAGTTTGATTAAATGGCGTCGATTGTGGCTGCCCGTCAGTTCATCTCTGATCGCCAACTCATTAATAATCTTCAATGCCTGTTCCAGCTTGATAAAGCCTTGGGCTTTAGTCAGCTCGAACAGCAGAACGAACACCACCACCACGACGTACAAACCCAAGTCGCAAATAAGGTGGAGCAAGCGCATGTCTGTGACTGGGTGCGTTGGCAGGGGCACGCCAAGCAGCGGCAGCAAATAGATCGCTGTAATCGCAGCGCAGCTTAAGACCAGCCAGAAAATCGCTGTGCCTACGCCTCCCAAGAACATCGCCACCACCGGCCCGGTAATCAGCCAGCCGGCGGTTGGTGCGTTGACTCCCCCGAGGTTGACGGTTAGCCAGGTGAAGTTAAAAAATACTGCGCAAAGGAACACTTCGCGCGCGATGAAGATACTGCCCGTGGCGCGCAGCAGAAACGGCGCCGTGAACATAAAGGCGCAGCACAGCACAATTTCTTGCGCCGCGACGGTGAAGCCGAGTAGGTAGTAAGCCGCCGCGTAAAACGGCCCGGAAAGCGCTGCCATCACCACGGCGTTAATCACGTTCTGAGCGCGTGTATGAACAGCGGCGTCGTGCTGAACCTCAGCCGGGATGAACCAGTGCATCGCGGAGATATAGCGAGCAATCCAGCGGGCACCGATTGTTGTCATGGCAATTTCGATCAGAGTTCGAGACTGGTGAAGTAGCAGACGTAACGTTTAGGTAACCATAAAAGTTTCATCGATCTGTCACACTTTGTTACCTCATGGTAACCAAGAAATTTTGGTGTGCCTAGTGAAAAATGGCAGCTTTTGGTTGGCGAGCAACATATTTCAGTTGCTGCGTAGCAATTTCGATCATTTTCGAAGGAAAAGGCGACCGTCGGCGATTTTAGAGGCAGACGCCGGCTTCAGAAAGTTGCTTGTAAAAAACTTAGCAGAAGTCGATCATCGCGGATCGGCGCCTTGCGCTGGCCGTCAGGGTCCCATGGAGAGCGGGCATCGCTGGCCACTCATTGGCCTTCCGGTGGTTGCGACAACTCGAGTTTGTTGCCATCTGGGTCCAGAACCCTTACGAACTTGCGGTAGTCCGATTCGTCGTTTGCCGGCGGCGGCAGTCGGCCAGAAGCCGCCGTTGAATACCGGCAGCCGTGAAACCGTCATTCCCGCGGAAGCGGGAAGCCATACTATGCGGGCCTCTACGCGAGATATGGGTTCCCGCTTTCGCGGGAACGACGAGCTGAGAATTCTGGTGGATGTAGCGGTCCGCTTTGGGGCGGCTTCGGGCGCCGCCTCGGGTTCCTCACTATGCATCCGTCTGCTCGGCCACCTCTAGCGCATCGTCCACCTCGATGCCTAGGTAGCGCGGCTGGCCACGCGCGCGCCATGGGAGATGTCCTGTACGCGTAGCTGTACCAGGTCACATCCTCGCAGCTTGCTGTCGATTGCCAGGTTAAAATGCGCCAAGTCTCGAACTCGTTCGTAGATTTCCAATCGCCCCCGTATAGCCCAGATTTCGCTGATGCGAAGCGGCGCTTTTTGCCCGACCAGTTTTCTCTTGTTCCATGGGACACTGTGCATCGATTTCTCTGTAGGTCTGTTCATGATAGACCTCCGTTATGGGAGCTCCACTATGTGCCGGTGGTCGAAAGGAACCAGGCGCGACGATGTCTCGAAGCGCGCTCATACCGCCCGGCCGGAAAGTCGAAGATTGTGAGAATGCGCGCCTTTTTCATCTGAGCAAGATGGTATGCTCTAACAGTCGGCCGCGTTCGGCCATGACTCGTCACTTGGGCCTAGATTGGCTAATGTAATTATGTGATTTTGTGACGGCATACGCCACAGTTCGCAGACGCGGAAGTACCTTGCTTTGCATCTTTTTCTTGAGACCGCCAGGAATGAATATGACTTCAAGACATTTACATCAGAACGCATTCGTGACTATTTTAATTGCAATCGCGATTTCCTTATTTACCATATCGATTTCCGCTGCCGACGAGCATAGTAATAAAGGCTCCAGCAAAGTGCATCCGGTCGACGAAACCAAGAAGGCGGCCAAGGCAGTCGGCCACGCGGTCAAGAAGACGACCAAAGTGATTGGACACGGCTTTCGTGATGGTGCGCGCGCTGTCGGACATGGAGCAAAGAAAGTTACCCGGGAAGTTGGGCATGCATTTCGTGACGGCGCGCATAAGATAATGGGTAAGAAAGATTAGAATTTGGCGAATTCTGTCTAAATTAATGCGCTTAAAGCGGCGTGAACGACTGCGCGCGGCCAAGAGCAGACATTGCATTCTAACTATGAACGAAAATGCCGGACATGAAATTTTTTAAACGAAATGCCCGATTTATAGTCCCCCTACCGTGGATTATGCTTTCAGCTTTGATGCTATGGAAAGCAGTTCATAGCGAGTCAGATGTTCATTACGTTGCATCGTTTGGATTCGCTGGCTTGGCATTTCTTTTTTACCTGGGCCAAAGACATATATTCCGTAATGTTAGACAGAAAATTCTTTGAACACGAATTTATAGCTGCACCTCGCGGTGAGGGAGGCAAAAGAATGGATGTATTGGGTCGGTAACGGTCATTCAGTGATAGACTGCTTTTGGCCAACAACGGACGCTCACCTCATTATAAAAAAAGACCGTGATGCTAAAATTTCTATTCGTGGCTTTGGTAGGTGGTTTCGCCAGCACCTGTGCTCAAGCAGGACCGCAAAGCGCATCCTGCAAAGTTGCGGGGGCCCGTAGTTAGTCTCGCTTAATGAGCTCCCACAGCAAGTACAGGCTCTGTTAGGTCGGTCCATAACGGGTGTTTCTGGAATAGCCGACATCAATGAAAAATTCAATCCATCAGATGTCATTGCAGACCCTTCAATCCCGATGCGACGACTAGCCAAGGGCGTGGTCAGCGCGACCTGTATTTGGATGGTCGTGGAGCATGGTGGTAGAGGTCATTATCCAGAGAAAATTGAATTTCACCTCACAGAGGATGGCTGGATTAAAGCAACGGGAAGTAGCCGTTAAAGACGATTGAGCGCTACACAACAGACTGCACTCGGCCAAATGCTGACGGTCGCTGTTACACTTGATTGGTTATTGCCGCAGCAACTTCTCATAACAGAACGAGGCCCGGGACACAAGGATGGAAGATACACGTACTCCAAATTGGGCTTGGGCAATTTTCCTTCTGCCGCTGCTTATCCTATTTTCTATCTCGGTGGCCGTCTGCGTGCTTGGATACAAGCACGCGAAATTTTTGAGCGAATCTTTAGTCCCGATTGATGCGACCGTCGTATCTGTCAAGGAACACGAGTGTGGAGGCCACGCGCGACATCTGTGTTATCGAATAGAACTGCTGGGGCTACTTGACGGCATCGGTCATAGGTATCAAACGTATGACGTGCCAAATGGGCGCTTTTCATATGTCAAAGACGAGAACGGACACCGTTCCATCATTGCACGCCAAGGCGTTCAAGAAATTCTCGTCGCCCCTTATCCCGGTAACGTTGAAATTTCAAAGATGTACTGGAGCAGAGATGACCCGGTCGAGGATTTTAAAGCGACTTCGGTAATAATGTTTATATTTATTGCATTCCAGATATGTATCGCCCCTGTGGGTTTTTGGTTAAGCAAAAGGGAAAAGCATAGTGCAACGAGCACAACATGCGTGCCAACCAACAGCTAGTTATCAAAGTATATAATGGTTACTGTTGCGAATATCGCGGGACGGCTTCACAGAAACGCGCCGGTCAGCAATGGGGCGCAAAGAGCCGCTCAGGTCGCGCCCCAGAACGGCTACAATCGGCCAGGAGCTGCCAGCCGGGAGCGCGATTGCCGCGCTTTCCTGCCTACACTGACAAGCAAATTTATGGCACCGTATGCAAGCACTTAATGGCAAGGTGGCTGGCCTTGTTGCGAGTGTGATGGTCATTGGAGGGCTACCCTTGCTGGCTTTCATGCTTTTGTTTCTCAAGTTAACGGCCGCGCGGAATGCTGGGCAACCTGAAAGCGGAGATGCAATCGGCTTGGCAATGATGTCTGCACTGGCATATGGTATTGCGCTGCTGAGTTTTGCAATTGGCGTCGGGTACTTCGGATATAAGCTAGCTCGACATAAACTGTATCCCAAGGTTTGGCACAGGGTAGTGCTTGCCTATTCATCGATTGAGCTTGCAGCGCCTTTTGTTTACTTTTGGTTCACTTGACTGGCGGCGGCCGTATTCGGCCAATTGTGGTCCTTCAAACTTGCGCTTCGTAGCCGTCGTTGCCGTGTATGCTAGTCTTTCTCTCCAACACAAGGGGGTAGCCGTCT
>DASRXO010000309.1:0-4585 GCA_035654095.1 Telluria sp. | reverse complement strand
TACCACTGAAAGGCGCGGCTGGCGCCGGCTTCGTCATGCGCCGCCAGCCGGAACTGGCCGATGTAGAACCAGGCGTCGTTGAGGGCCAGCTCGCTGGCATCGGCAGGCAAGGCTTCGGCCTGCTGTATCAATTGTTCCGGGCTAATCAGACCAAGCTGCATGGCCAGCACCGGCCGTGGCCACGGGCCATCGGGAATCGCGCGGGCGAACTGCTCCAGCGCGGCCGGCAGCGGCTGTCCGACACGCTGCAGCAGCGCGATTTGGCTGGCGGCGTCGGCGGCCGATGGCGTGTCGGTTTCTGCCTTGCTGCGCGCGGCTTGGTAGCGCGCCATGGTGGCCAGTGCGGCGGCGCTGTCGCCGTTGTAGAACTGTGACCAGGCCAGATTGCGCGTGCTCGGGCTGTCGCCGGCGATGCCCGGCTCACCGGCCCAGGCCTTGGTGCTGATGTCGAAGTCGCCGGCGGCAAAGGCCAGTTGGCCCATGCACTGGCCGACGCCGGGCCGACTGTCCATGGTCCCCAGGTGCCGCACCAGGTCGGCGGAAAATTGCTTGATTTCCCAGCCGGCGAGGTCATCCAGATCGAGTACGCCGCGCGCGAATTCGCAGGCCGCCTCGGGCACCAGGTCCTGCCCCTTGGCGGCCTTCAGCGCGGGCATGTCTTGAACGGCGGCGGCGACGTGACGGATGCCGTCCAGGTTGCGGAAGGAATAGCCCTGCAGGCTGGCAGGCACGACATAGCGATCGTCGAAATTCAGCGAGCCTGAGATGAAGGGCATCAGCTTCTTGGCTTCTTCCTGCAGCGGCGGCAGGTCGGCGGCAGGGATCACATCCTGCTTGAGCTGGTAGTCCATCAGGTAGTCGATCTGGTTGCCCTGGAAGCCGTATTCCTCCCGCAGATGGTAGTAGGGATTGTCCAGCGTCTGGTTGGCGTCGGGGTCGCGCACTCGCACGCTGGCGGGCCAGAGGATGCGCAGGCGGTAGCGGCCATGGAATTTTCCGCTGGCCAGCTCGAACGGGAAGTTGCGCACCAGCTTGTCGGGTATGCCGATGGTGCCGGCGATGACTTGGCTGTCGAAATCGATGGCGTAGCGGTGGTCCTTGTGGCTGACTGCCTTCGGCAACTGGTAGCGGCTGACGATTTCGATGCGGTTATCGGCGCTGTAGTCCGTGTATTGCGGCGCGCCGGAAATGGTCACGCCGGGGTAATTTTTCTCGTAGGAGGCCAGCCGGTTTCTCGTTTGTTCGGCGGCTGACAGGGTGGGGAAATGTCGGCGCATTAGATCGGCATAGCTGCCGCGATAGATGTCGCGGGCCTCCAGCGTGGCGGCGCCGCTGAAATCGGCCACCACTATGTTTTCGATGTGCTCGTAGCGGGGACCGACATCGGCGCGCTCCGGCAGCGTGATCAGGGCGCGGCTGCTGCCGTCGACCAATAGCGCGGAGGCGCGCGGAAACGCGGTCGGCAGCGTGGCCAGCGGCTCCGGCTGACTGGTGCGGGTCGGGTCTACGTAATAGTCGCGGCCGTCGAGTGTGATTTGCACGATGACGTGGTTGAACCAGGTCGGTGTGGCCAGCAGTTTGGCCGCCACGCGCGGCGCATCGGCCGACAGCAGGACCGGCCGCGCCGTGATGCCCAGCTCGCGCAGCAGGCTGACCAGCAGGTAGCTCTTGTCCTTGCAATCGCCATAGCGGCGCTTGAGCACCACATCCGGCGCTTGCGGCCGGTGCGAGTTCTCACCGATCGACACACTGAAATAGCGGATCTCGTTTTGCACCCAGTGCAACGCGGCTGCCGCTTGCGCAGTCTGGCCCTGCTGCTTGGCCAGTTCCGACGCCCGCGCCTTCAGCGCAGGAGTGGCCGGCAGTTTGGGGAACAGGCCGTCTGCCCATGCCGCCACGCCTTGCCAGTCCTGGTATTCGCTGAACTGGAACACCCGGCCGGCAAGATAGTCGGCCGGCGTCGATGGTTCGCCATCGACCTCTTCCAGTCCACGGCTTTCGAAGCGGATGCGTTCGATGTCGTCGACGATGTCGACTTGCGGCGCAATTTGCTCGGTCTGGAAATCGCCCAGCTGGCGCCAATGTAGCGGACGGCTGCGCGGATGCAGCACAGTCAGACGTTTCAGCTCGGCAGGCGCACCGCCGTCCCAATTGAAGTCGGCCGACCAGTACTTGCCGAATACCGGGTTGTCTCCCTCGATGGTGTAGCTAATCCACAGCGTATCGCCGATCCGCACGTCATCCAACAGCAGTTGCAGCGTAGTGGCGCCGCCCATCATGCCGCTCTCGATATTGGTCTCGCGCTGCAACGGCCGGATGTTGACGCTGGCAGTGCGGTCGAGGCGTTGTGTGTCACGCAGTATCACCACCTTGTGCAGCGCCAGCTTCTGGTACTGCGCAAAATAGCTGATGCTGAACTGGCCGATCACGCCCAGCGCGCTGGAATCGTTGACCTGAATCGCGCGGTGATAAGTCACAGCATGTGTTGCACCTACCCATGCCTGGGTTTCGCTGACGCGTACCACCACCGGGTCGGTGCGCTCGGTGCGCGGGATCTCGGCCAGCGGCAGCACCCATTTGGGCAGAGGCGCGTTGCGGATGAAACCGGCCGCTTCGGTGGCGGGCTTGCTGGCCGGAGCAGCAATGACGACGGCGGGCAGCAGCGCCGCCAGGGTCACATAAGGAATGCGCATGGGGATGGTAGGGATGAATTGTTGCCGTTTTTTTAATGATTCGAGTGTATCAGTGGAATTTCCGTAGGTCAACTCCAACGGCCAAGCGGCTTGGCTGGCGATATTGTTTCGAAAACAAAAACGCCAACCTGTATGGGTTGGCGTCTTCGCTGGGAGATTCTTGGCGGGGGCCGAATCGAATCACCGACACAAGGATTTTCAAGCCTTGCTCCAGCAACTGTGCCGCATGCGAGCGTCTACATCAGCGTTCGATGCGGCTCGGGCGGGCCGCCCAAGGTATAGCGGCTCGACAGAGGGTGGCTTCCGTCAATGTCGCATATCCCAAGAAACGCGCCCAGTTCGGCGCCGATCAACGCTCGCCCCGACAAGTCCATCATGGATGCCGACGCATACAATGCCGCAATTACTCTGCCAGTGAACTGGGGAGATTCGCGCTTTGCTCTGGTCGCCGGCCCCGCTGGCAATGTGGCAAGGTAGGCCCGCGCCCGTTCAGTGTCCAGCCCGCCCATCCATATCGACACCGCCGCGACCTTATATGCGCGCAATTCCTTGCCCATGTCGGCGGCCATCTTGTCCGCGCCAGCCTTCTGGGCGCCATACGCGGGACCGTGGTGATAGGCGACCGCACCATAATGGCCGGTGTTGACGATCAGCCCTCGTCCATTCTTGATCAGCAGCGGCGCGGCGTGATAGCTCGACACGTAATGCGAACGCAAGCCGACGGTGATCAAATCCGCCAGCTCGATCGATTTTTCCCAGAAGCCGCCAGGCGCCGGTACGCCGATCAGCTTGGCGGCATTGTTGACGAGGATATCCAATCGACCGTGTTCCGCACCGATTCGGGCGAAAAAGGCCGCGACCGCGTCATCATCCGCATGGTCGAGCGCGACCGCAATCCCGGTTCCTCCCGCCTTCGTAACCAGCGCTGCCGTTTCGCTGACCGTGCCGCCGAACGGCGAGTCGCCACTCGCGATGCTGCGGCCGGTTACATAAACGGTCGCGCCTGCCTCACCCAAGGCGACGGCAATGCCTTTGCCCGCGCCTCGGCTGGCGCCAGTCACCACGGCAATCATGTTTGATTCATGTTGTTTCATTTTCGTTCCTTTCGTGCGTGTTGAAAGGATCGTACCGCTATCGATACCACATGATAAGCTCGTGAATCATGTATGAAGAGCTGAGCAAAATTCATCAATGGACAGAGACAAACTGGCCGACCTGGCTGCCTTCGCCATCATCGCGGAGGAGCGAAGCTTTAGGAAGGCGGCCGCGCGCCTGGGCATCTCAGGCTCTGCGCTTAGCCATGCCATGCGCGTGTTGGAAGACCGCTTGGGCGTCAAGCTGCTCCACCGAACCACGCGCAATATCGCGCCCACCGAGGCCGGCGAGCGGCTGCTAGCCGGCCTGAAGCCTGCGTTGGTCGACATCGACCATGCGCTGCAGGGACTGGACAGCTACCGCGGCCGACCGGCTGGGCGCGTTCGCATCAGCGCCCATCGTTCTGCGGCGATCCATTTGATCGCGCCTAAGTTGCGGGGCTTAAGAGACGCATATCCCGAGGTCATCGTCGAGTTGTCGATCGACGATGGCTTGATTGATATTGTGTCGGCAGGATTCGACGCTGGTGTCAGGCGCGGCGAGCAACTTGAGAAAGACATGATCTCGGTCCGTGTCGGTGCCGACTCGCAGATGGCGGTCGTCGCCAGCCCCGATTACTTCATGAACGCGCCGTATCCGACATCGCCAAGCGGCTTGTCACAACACAGCTGCATTGGCTACCGCTACATCGCGTCTCGGGAACTGCATCGTTGGCGGTTCGAAAAGGACGGTCGGACGTTGCATGTGGCCGTAGAACCGGGTTTCATCACCAACGACGCCGACATGTTGGTGCAGGC
>DASRXO010000308.1:0-3204 GCA_035654095.1 Telluria sp. | reverse complement strand
TGTCGCCCTGGTGGTGGCCCAGCGTGTCGTTGACTTCCTTGAAGCGATCGAGGTCGATGAACAGGATCGCGATGCGCAGGCCGTCGCGGCGCGACTTCAGGATGTCGTGCTCGAGCCGGTCGTGGAACATGCGGCGGTTGGGCAGCTGGGTCAGGGTGTCGAAATTGGCTTGCTGCCAGATCAGCGCCTCCGATTTCTTTTTCTCGGTGACGTCTTCGATCATGCACAGGTGGAGCGGTTGGGCGTTCGGCTCGGTCTCGACGGCGGCGATCGACATGTCGATCCAGACCAGCGAGCCGTCCGGCCGCAGCAGGCGCTTGGTGGTCTTGAAGCCGGCGATCGCGCCGGCGTTCAGCTGCGCCATCTGGGCCGATTCGCCGGACACGTCGTCCGGATGGGTGATGTCGGCCCAGTGGCTACGCTTGATTTCCTCGAACGAGCGGCCGGCGATCTGGGCGTAGCGCGGGTTGATGTCCTTGAATTCGCCGCTGGCCGAGTCGATCAGGGCGATGCCCATCGGCGCGGCCTCGAACATGGTGCGGAAGCGGCGCTCGCCCTTGCGGATGGCCTGCTCGGCGTTGCGGCGTTCGCGCGCCAGCAGCGAGAAGTGGATGGCGGCGCCGGCCACCAGCAGCACGCAAGCCGCGATCAGCACGCGGTACAGCCAGGCCAGGTCGTCCAGCGGATCGCTGCGGTACAGGAAGCCGTCGAAATCGGCGCGCTGCGGCAGCATGCCCAGCTCGGCGTAGACGTCGGCGATGTGGCGCCAGCGGTCCGGGTTCATGTAGCCGATTTCGACCAGCACCGGCTGCACCAGCGGCATCATCTGGCGCGCCTCGAACAGCAGGTGCTGGCGGTCGTTGAGGCGGCTGTACCTGGACAGGATCAGGTCCGCGATCTCTTCCTGGTGGCTCATCGCGTAGGCCCAGCCGCGCATGCTGGCGGCGCGGAAGGCCTTCACGCGCGCCGGGTGCAGCGCGATTTCCTTCTCGGTGGTGAACAGGTTGTCGCCGTAGAAATCGATGCCGGCGGCGCGCGGGCTGTAGACGTCGTAGGGGAAGCCGACCCGGTCCAGGTAGTCGGGCTCGTTGGTGATGAAGGCCGACATCGCGTCGACCTTGCCCTTGACCAGGTCTTCGGCATTGAAGCTGTGCTCGACGCGGATCAGGCTGCCGATCGGGATGCCCTCCTTGGTCAGGAAGGCGACCAGTTCGTCGGCGCGGCTGAGCTCGTCGGTGAGCGAGCCGATCATCACCCGCTTGCCCACGATCGCGTGCAGGTCGGTGGCCATGCCGGCGCGCTGGCGCATCAGCAGCACGTAGGGCGAATGCTGGAACACCACGCCCAGCACCACCAGCGGCTGGCCGGCCAGGCGCGCCAGCAGCAGGCTGCTGCCGCCGATGCCGTACTCGGCCTTGCCGGCGAGCACGCTGCGCTCGGGCTGGTCGCCGCCGCGGCCCTCGGCCAAATGCACCTCGAGTCCGGCGTCGCGGTAATAGCCCTTCTCGAGCGCCGCATAATAGCCGGCGAACTGGAACTGGTGGGTGTGCCTGAGCTGGAGGGTGACCCTGTCGAGCGCATGCGCCGGCGCCGCCAGCCACAGGACGGCGGCCAGGACCAGCAATCGGCGGGCGGCGAGCAAACGGAGAACTGGCGGTCGGAACATCGGCGGGAATGCAATTCGGCAACGGATTGTGTCGATTGTATTTCCTTCGTGCCAGAAAATGCACAATTTCTCATTGTCGGCGATGAAATGGCAAACGGCTGCCGAAGCAGCCGTTGCGGGAAGCAGGCGCGCGTGCGATCAGGGCAGGTTGGTCGGCACCCTGACGTTGACCTGCTTGCCGTCGCCCTGCTGGCCCTCGAGGTCGCGGCCCCAGCCCCAGAGGGTGCCGTCGGCCTGCAGCGCGAAGCTGTGGAAACGGCCGGCCGCGATCCCGGTCCAGGTATTCGCGCTGCCGATCTTGAGGACCGACGAGGAATCGAAATCGCTGTCGTTACCGAGCTGATTGTCGCTGTTCGAGCCCCAGGTCCACAAGGTGCCGTCGTTGCGGACCGCCAGCGAATGGGCGTAGCCGGCCGCGATCAGGGTCCAGGTGGTGTCGGTGCCGATCTTCACCGGCAGCAGGGAATCGGTCTGGCCGTCGTTGCCGAGCTGGCCATTGCCGTTCGCGCCCCAGGCGAACAGCGACCCGTCGGAGCGGATCGCCAGCGTGTGCGAGCCGCCGGCGGTGATCGCGACCCAGTTCGAGGTCGGCAGGATACCGGTCGGGACCAGCATATCGGTGACGCCGCCATTGCCGACCTGGCCATTGCTGTTGCCGCCCCAGGCAAAGATGGTGCCGTCGGTGCGGCGGCCGACCGAGTGGGTCTCGCCGGCGCTGACGCTCTTCCAGTTGACGGCCGCGCCGATCTTGGTCGGGATCAGGCGGTCGATGCGGGTGTTGTCGCCCAGCTGGCCGTTGAAGTTGCGGCCCCAGGCCCACAGCGAGCCGTCGGTCTTGATCGCCAGCGTGTGCGACTTGCCGACCGCGATCGCGAGCCAGTTGGTGGCGCTGGTGATGCGCACCGGCGCCGAGCGGTCGACGGTGGTGCCGTCGCCCAGCTGGCCGTTCTGGTTGAAGCCCCAGGCCCACAGGGTACCGTCGGCGCGCAGCGCGACGGTGTGGAATTCGCCGGCGGCCACGCTGGTCCAGTTGGTGACGGTGCCCGCGACCAGGGTCGGGACCAGCTTGTCGGCGTTGCTGCCGTCGCCCAGCTGGCCGGAACGGTTCAGGCCCCAGGCCCAGAGCGTGCCGTCGGCCTTGCGCGCCACGGTGTGGCTGCCGCCGCCGGCGACGGTGACCCAGGACGCCTTGACGGTCAGCTTGGTGTTGCCGGAGACGCCGGCCGAGGTGGCGGTGATGGTGTCGGTGCCAACCGCCTTGCCGGTGACCGAACCGGTGCTAAATACGCTGGCCACGGTGGTGCCGCCGAGCGTCCAGGTGACGCCGGTGGTCAGCGCGCTCGACTTGCCGTCCGAAAAAGTGCCGGTGGCGGTGAACAGGGTGCTGGTGCCGACCGCCAGCACCGGGTTGGCGGGGGTGACGGCGATCGAGACCAGGGTCGCGGTCGCGGGGGTGGTGCTGGTGGCGGAGCTGCCGCCGCCACCGCCGCCGCCGCAGCTGGCGAGCAGCGCCAGCAAGGGCACGATGAGCAGGGAGG
>DASRXO010000307.1:0-2101 GCA_035654095.1 Telluria sp. | reverse complement strand
TTCCCACCGTCAGGTCGGCGATGGCGCGGTAGTCGCGCAGCATTTGCGGCAGGCGAGGATCGTCTTTCGGCGTGTGCAGCAGCAGGTCGCCCAGGCCGGCGGCGATTTTACCCGGCAAAAATTTATCGTTGCTTTTGAAGGCGGGCGTGCCGTCGACGACGATCCCATCCTTTTCTGCTGCCAGCCTTTTGAAGAAATAGTCGATTTGCGGGTAAGCCTGGGCCACGGTCTGGTTCATCGGCGCGAGCGGCGCGGACGATGGAGCAGGGGCGGCAATGGCGATCGGGGCGGCGAGCAGGGCGCTTGCAAGCAGTGGGAAGTAGGGCGAGCCGGACATGATGCGATTTGTCTCCTGGTAGGTTAAACGTTTTCCATATATTATGTGTTCTTCGAAAGACTGTAAAGTGGAAAGCCAGCCAATTAGGGTATGTACTATGGGAGATTTGCCGTTTCAACGACTGCAAAGACGTCCGCTTCATCATGATAAATCGTTTAACTAAAAATGCTGGATTGGAGTCTCAGATGCGCTACGCTGCCGCCCCCGTCGCCACGCTCTTGCTCTGCTGCGGCGCGCTGAACGTACCGGCGCACGCGGCCTCATTCTCGGTCGCCGAATGGGGCAAGACCGCGGCCGGCGAGCGCGTGCAGCGCGTGACCATGCAAAACGATACGGGGATGCGCGTGTCGCTGATCGATTATGGCGCGACCATCACCGAAATCTCTGTGCCCGACAAGCGCGGCCTGCGCAAGAACGTCGTACTCAGCCTGCCGGACGTTCAGGCCTATGAACGTTCCGCGCGGCGCTGGGGCGGCATCGTCGGGCGCTACGCCGGGCGCATCGCGAACGGCCGGTTTCAACTCGATGGCAAGGCAGTCGCTCTCGACACGGACGCCAATGGCCACACCTTGCACGGTGGGCCGCGCGGCTACGACCGGCGGGTGTGGCGCCGGACCGACTTCCACGACCGGCAGTCGCAGGGCGTCGTATTCGAGCTTCTCAGTCCCGATGGGGACCAGGGCTTTCCCGGCGCATTGCAGCTGCGCGTGCGCTACCGCATGCCGCGCAAAGGCAACGAGCTGCGCATCGAGTACGAGGCCACCAGCACCGCGCCCACCCCGGTGAATTTCACCAACCATGCCTTCTATAATTTGCGTGGCGCCGACAGCGGCGACCTGGGCAATCAGCGCTTTCTGATCCATGCCGACCGCTATGCCAACACGGGCGACAAACGCATTCCAAGCGGCTTGCTGTCGGCGCTCGACGGTAGCGAGCTGGACTTCCGCTCCGCGGCCCTGGTGATGCCGCGCCTGGGCAGGGCGAACGCGCTGCTGGGCGATCCGCCTGGCATCGACCATAGCCTGGTATTCGCCGGCACCGGCGGCGGGCTGCGGCTGGTCGCCGAGATTGTCGACCTGGACAGCGGGCGCCGCATGCGGGTACGCACCACCGAGCCGGGTGCCCAGTTCAATACGGGTAATGGATTCGACGGCAGCGAGACGGGCAGCGAAGGCATCGCATACCGAAAGTACGGCGGCTTTGCCTTCGAAACCCAGCACCTGCCGGATAGTCCCAACCATCCCCCATTTCCGTCCACGATCCTGCGTCCGGGCGAACGCTTTCGCTCGGTCACTCTCTTGTCTTTTTCGGTAGTGCGCGACTAGTGGATCGTAGGGCGATTCATCGTTCGCGCAGCGAGACCAGCGCTGTTTTAGTTGGGTTCCGGCTACGCAGCCAGAGCAGCGCCTGGGTGGTCAGGCTGGCGGTGTGGACCTGCACCTTGCTTGTCACCAAAAAGAAATCGCTGGAGACGGCGAAATTCACGCCCTCCAGCGTCTGCCTGTCGTTCAGGCGCAGGACGAAATCGCTGGTGTCCCTGAAATTTGCCTGCTGACGGCTGGCGACGAGACGCTGCGCGTCGGCGGGCGCAAGGTCGGCAACCGACATCAGTACGATCGGCGGCGCCGTATTCACGTTGATCGGCGTCCGCTGCGGCAGCACCACGGCGAATGCGCGCAAGCGGTCGAGGACCGCAGGCGTAAATCCCGGCGTGCCGAGCAAATCGTCGAGTTCGGTAATGCCGGCCTGGCTTGCCGCGGCCGG
>DASRXO010000306.1:0-2405 GCA_035654095.1 Telluria sp. | reverse complement strand
CGGCCTCTCGGAGGTGATGGGACCGGGCGTCGCCAGCGAGTGCGTCGAGACCAAGGACGGACCGGTGGTCTGGGAGGACCACTTCTATCCCGAGATCATCGACCCCGACACCGGCGCGGTGCTGTCCGATGGGGCCGAGGGCGAGCTGGTATTCACCTCGCTGACCAAGGAAGCGCTGCCGATCGTGCGTTACCGCACGCGCGACCTCACGCGCCTGCTGCCGCCCAGCGCGCGGTCGATGCGCCGCATCGGCAAGATCACCGGGCGCTCCGACGACATGCTGATCATCCGCGGCGTGAACGTGTTCCCCAGCCAGATCGAAGAGCTGATCCTGGCCATGCCGGCGCTGGCGCCGCACTACCAGCTGGTGGTCTCGCGCGAGGGCCACCTCGACAAGCTGCAGGTGCTGGCCGAGCTGCGCGACGCTTCGCAGTCGCAGGAGGGCATCGCCGCGCTGTCCCGCGATCTGGAACGCCGTATCAAAACTTACGTTGGCGTGAGCACCAGTGTAAGCTTGATGGCTGCCAACGGCATCGAACGCACCATGACCGGCAAAGCCAGGCGCGTGATCGACAAGCGCCCCACATCATAAGCAACCATACGTAGACAGGAGCATATAACGTGACCAGCGTGACCAATTTGACCGACGCCTTTATCTGCGACGCCATCCGCACCCCCTTCGGCCGCTACGGCGGCTCGCTGGCCGGCGTGCGCGCCGACGACCTTGCGGCGCTGCCGATCGCCGCCCTCATCGCGCGCCATCCCGGCGTGGACTGGGCCGCGGTGGACGAGGTGTACTACGGCTGCGCCAACCAGGCCGGCGAAGACAACCGCAACGTCGGCCGCATGGCCGCGCTGCTGGCCGGCCTGCCCGACGTGGTGCCGGCCAATACCATCAACCGCCTGTGCGGCTCCAGCCTGGACGCGGTCGGCATCGGCGCGCGCGCCATCAAGTCCGGCGAGGCGCAGTTGGTGATCGCCGGCGGGGTCGAGAGCATGACGCGCGCGCCTTTCGTGATGGGCAAGGCCGACAGTGCCTTCTCGCGCGCCGCAAAAATCGAGGACACGACCCTCGGCTGGCGCTTCGTCAACGCGCTGTTCAAGGCCAAGTACGGCATCGATTCGATGCCCGAGACGGCCGAGAACGTGGCCGCACAATTCAATGTGAAGCGCGCCGACCAGGACGCGTTCGCGCTGCGCAGCCAGCAGCGCTGGGCGCGCGCGCAGGCGGCCGGCGTGTTCAAGGACGAGATCGTGCCGGTCACCATCCACATGAAGAAGGGCGAGTCGCGCGTGTTCGACACCGACGAGCATCCGCGGCCGGACACCAGCATCGAGATGCTGGCCAAGCTCAAAGGCGTGGTCACGCCGGACGGCACGGTCACCGCCGGTAACGCATCGGGCCTGAACGACGGCGCCTGTGCGCTGCTGCTCGCGTCCAGCGCGGCGGCGTCGCGCTTCGGCCTGACGCCGCGTGCGCGCGTGGTCGGCATGGCCACCGCCGGGCTGGCGCCGCGCATCATGGGCTTCGGTCCGTCGCCGGCCACCAGGAAGGTGCTGGCCATGGCCGGCCTCACCATCGGCCAGATGGACGTGATCGAATTGAACGAGGCCTTCGCCGCACAGGGACTGGCGGTCACGCGCGACCTCGGCCTGCCGGACGACGCCGAGCACGTGAACCCGAACGGCGGCGCGATCGCGATCGGCCACCCGCTGGGCGCGTCCGGTGCGCGGCTGGTGACGGCGGCGGTCAACCAGTTGCACCGCACCGGCGGACGCTATGCCCTGTGCACCATGTGCATCGGCGTCGGCCAGGGTATCGCACTCATCATTGAGAAGGTATAGCTAAATAGGGTCGGAGTTTTTTTTCGCGATGCCGTTTCGCGAACAAACTCTGACCCTATTTAGCGGACCGGAGCCGGGGAAGTAAAGCATGATCAAAGTTTACGAAATCAATGGCGTCAGGCCGGTGGTCCATCCATCGGCCTATGTGCACCCGAGCGCGGTGCTGATCGGCGACGTGATCGTCGGCCCGCGCTGCTACGTCGGCCCGCTGGCGGCGATGCGCGGCGACTTCGGCCGCCTGATCCTGGAGGAGGGCGCCAACCTGCAGGACACCTGCGTGATGCACGGCTTCCCGGGCGAAGACACGGTGGTCGAAGTCGACGGCCACATCGGCCACGGCGCGGTGCTGCACGGCTGCCGCATCAAGCGCAACGCGATGGTCGGCATGAACGCGGTGGTGATGGACATGGCGGTCGTCGGCGAGGAATCGATCCTCGGCGCCATGTGCTTCGTCAAGGCCGGCATGGTGATCCCGCCGCGCAGCATGGTGATGGGCGCGCCGGCGCGCGTGATCCGCGAGCTGACCGAGAAGGAGATCGCATGGAAAAGCTTCGGCACCC
>DASRXO010000305.1:0-3368 GCA_035654095.1 Telluria sp. | reverse complement strand
AGCCGCACCACATGCGGCTGGCGCATCTGCAGCTCGGCCGCGTCCTCGATGGTGACGATCCGCTCGTTGCCGGGAATGAAGCCCGAGATCAGGTTCAGCAAGGTGGTCTTGCCGCTGCCGGTGCCGCCCGAGATCAGGATGTTGACCTTGGCCTGCCCCAGCGCTTGCAGCACTTGCACCATGGGCGGGGTCAGGCTCTTGAAGTCGAGCAGGTTCTCGGCGGTCAGCGGATTGGCCGAAAAACGCCGGATCGACAGGATCGGCCCGTCCACCGCGAGCGGCGGGATGATCGCGTTGACGCGCGAGCCGTCGGGCAGGCGTGCATCGACCATCGGGCTCGATTCGTCGACCCGGCGCCCGACCCGCGAGACGATCTTTTCGATGATCTTCATCAGGTGCGCGTTGTCGTGGAAGGTGACGTCGGTCAGTTCGAGCCGGCCGCGCCGCTCGACATACACCTTGGCGTGGGTGTTGACCAGGATGTCGGACACGCTCGGATCGCCCAGCAGCGGCTCGAGCGGGCCGAAGCCGAGCATCTCGTGCTGGATGTCGAGCACCAGGTTGTGGCGCTCCTGCTGGTTGAGCACGATGCGTTCTTCCTCGATGATGCGCTGGATCAGCAGCGCCAGCTCGTGCTTGAACTGCTCGGCGGTCAGGCGCTTGAGGCGCTCCAGGTCGATCCGGTCGAGGATCATCTGGTGCATGCTTTTCTTCAGGTCCTGATAGGCGTGGTTGACCGGCTCGGGCGCCGCCGTGGCGGGGATGCGCGCTTCGTCGGTGACCGACAGGCGTTCACGTAAGGTCATGCTGGCTCCCTGTTGCTTGCGGTTGTCAGATTTCGGCGTCGCTGCGCCCGAAGATGCGGTCGAACAGGCCCTTGCTCTCGGGCACCCGGCGCTCGGTCACCAGTTCCACCAGCTCGGCCAGGCTGCGCGCCACCGCGCTCGAGCGCGACAACTGCAGCACCGGCACGCCCTGGTTCACCGAGTCGGTGACCGCGACGTAATCGTTGGGCACGGTGTGCATGACTTCCGCGCCCAGCGCCGACTGCAGGTCTTGCAGGCGCAGCTTGCCACCCTTTTCGTAGCGGTTGACGATCAGGCGCGTGTTGTCGACCGGGTAGCCGAGCGAGCGGAAGATGTCGAGCAGGCGGCGGCCGTCGCGGATGTCGGGCAGGGCCAGCTGCAGGATCGGGTAGATCGCGTCGGCGTTGTCGAGCGCGCGCAGCGAGATCGCGTCGATCTGGCGGCCGACGTCGAGCACGATGAAGTCGTAGTGCTGGCGCGCCACGCGCAGGATGGTGTCCATATGCTCGGGCTTGAGGTTGATCGCGTGGGTCGGATCGTCGGCCGCGGCCAGCACGCCGAAACCGGGGGTCACGTGGACCAGGCAGGATTCCAGAAAGGCGCCGTCGATGCGCGCAATCTGGCTGCAGACGTCGGACAGGGTCATGGCCGCCTTCTGGTCCGACACATACAAGGTGGCGTCGCCGAACTGGCCGTGGAGGTCGATCAGCAGCACCTTGCGGTCGGCCAGCGCCGCCAGCGCATAGCCGAAGTTGGTCGAGATGAAGGTGGCGCCGCTGCCGCCCTTGCACGAGATGAAGGCCAGCACCTTGCCGTCGCGCAGGGCGGCCATGCCGGCGCTGTCGGCGATCCGGTCCATCGCCTCGTGGAAGGCGCGGTGCACCAGCGGCAGCTGCAGCACCTCGCGCACGCCGGCGCGCATGGCGCGGATCAGCAGGTCTTGCTGGTGCTCGCGCGTGAGCAACATGAAACAGGCCGCTGGATAATGCTTGGTGAGGCGCTCGAGCAGGTCGGCGCCGGCGGCGGCCTCCTGCTCGCTGGCGTCGATGACCACCAGGTCGGGCGTGTCATGCACCAGCCGGTCGAGCGCTTCGCGCATGCTGGCGCGGCTGGCCGCCACATTCAGCGGCGGCACCCGCGCCGCGCCTTGCGAGGCGATCTCGGCGTGCAACTGCTTATCGCGGGTAATGATTAACGCTTTCATCGCATTTCCTCGTCCGAAAAAAGAGACCGCCCGCGTCCCCTACCGGCCGCCGCCGGTGGAGATCGAGATCGGCGGCGGCGCGGCCGGCGGCGTGCTGAAGGATTGCTCGTAGCGTTCCAGCGCGGCGCGCGCCGCCTTGCCGTCCAGCCCGGCGACCGGATCCTGGTTGCGCGCGGCGGCCGGGTTGGCGACTTGCGCCGCGATCGCGGCGCGCACCGAGGCGCCGAAGCGCGCGTCCCACTGGGGCGAGCTGGAAGCGCAGGCCGCCAGCAGCGCGGCCGGCGCCAGCAAGGCGCCGCAACGCAGGCAGGTTCGGATGGTCATGGCAATCCCCTATTTGAGTTCGAAGCCGCGCGGGCTGTCCTGGGCGGCGGACGCGGCGGCGGGGGCGCGTCCTTCCAGCTTGCCGCCCAGCAGCAACTCGCTGCGGCTGGGCGCGATCACCTGGTCGGTCGGCAGCGTATAGCCGGGCGGCAGCGGCTTGACCAGGTGGGCGGTGACCACGAACACCAGCTCGGTACGGTCGTGCTGGTAATCGGTGCTGCGGAACAGCGCGCCGAGGATCGGCACCTCGCCCAGCAGCGGCAAGCCCTTCAGGTTGGTCACCAGGTTGTTCTTGATCAGGCCGCCGATGGCGAAACTCTGGCCGTCGTACAGCTGGACCGTGGTGCTGGCGCGCCGGGTGGTGATCAGCGGCAGGATCGACACGCTGTTCAGGCCGGCGGCGCTGAGGCCGATGCCCTCGCGCGACAGTTCCGACACTTCGGGCGCGACGCGCAGGTTGATGCGTCCGCCCGACAGCACGGTCGGGGTGAAGCGCAGGCCGACGCCGAATTCCTTCTCTTCCAGCGTGACCTTGTTGTTGTCCTGCGCCACCGGAATCAGGATGCGGCCGCCGGCCAGGAAACTGCCCTCCTGGCCGCTGATCGCCATCACGGTCGGTTCGGCCAGGATGCGCACCAGCCCGTCCTGCTTCTGGGCTTCGAGCGTGAGCTGGTTGCCGTTCGACTTGCGGGCGTCGAGCAAGCCGCCCGCATTGCCGGTCAGGAAATTCGACAACAGGGTGGCGGCCCAGCTGCCCGAGGCGAAGCGCCAGGTGGTGCCGGCTTCGAGCCGCTCGAGCAGGGTCTTGGAGACTTCGGCGATCTTCACCTCCAGCATCACCTGCTGGGGCGCGCTGACCGCCAGCAGGTTGACCACGCGCAAGCCGGGCGCGGTGCTGTTGTTGACGCCGGTGCCGCCGGCGGTGGCCGGGGTGCCGGCATCGTCGCCCTTGCGCAGCAGCGACTGCAGCGGCTTGTGCACGAAGGCGGTGGCCAGCTCGACCGCGCGGGCGGCGGCCGCGGCGTCGCTCACCG
>DASRXO010000304.1:0-2955 GCA_035654095.1 Telluria sp. | reverse complement strand
GGCGCCAAGTCGGGCGTGCTGGTGGTGGGGACCGAGGGCCTGATGACGGTGCTGGCCAAGTGCTGCAAGCCGGCGCCGCCGGACGGCATCGTCGGCTTCGTCACGCGCGGCAAGGGGGTGTCGATCCACCGCGCGACGTGCAAGAACTTCGCCGAGATGCGCAGCAAGGCGCCCGAGCGCGTGATCCACACCGAGTGGGGGCGGGCGGGGCAGGACACGGTGTATCCGGTGGACCTGTTCATCCTCGCGAGCGACCGCCAGGGGCTGCTGCGCGACATTTCCGAGGTGTTCTCGCGTGAAAAGATCAACGTCATCGGCGTGAACACGCAGAGCGCCAAGGGCCAGGCGCGGATGACCTTCACGGCCGAGATCGGCTCGACCGCCCAGCTGCAAAAAGCCCTCGCCGCCATCACCGAAGTGACCGGCGTGCAAGAAGCCCGCCGCCAATAATCCCCCTTTGCAACACCCCTCTCGGCAAGCGCCCCAAGCGATGGGGTCACGTCTGACATTCGTACATTTCGTTTGAGAAATGTACGAATGTCAGACGTGACCCCATCGGTAAACGCGGCCGAGTGTCGGCTCTGGCGGCCTCAAAATGCCTCTGCCGATGCGGGCGTAGCCCGTGCGCGATGCTGTCAAGCAAGTGGCGCCCGCCCATGGGGTCACATCTGACATTCGTACATTTCATTTGGGAAATGTACGAATGTCAGATGTGACCCCATGGGCGAGGAGGTATGATGCGGGGCATGCGACCAACTTCTTTCCTCTATGCGAAGCCGAACCAGTGGGGCGCCATCGCGCTGCGCTTCCTCGCCAGCTGGTGGTATATGGTCCATCTCGGCGCGATCGCGCTGGTCATGGCGTTTTCGCCGTCCACCTATTCCCGCGGCAGCCGCATCGCGACCTCGAACTTCATCTACACCAGCACCTGGCAAGTCCTGCCCTGGTTCACCGCGCTGTCGGCGCTGGTCAGCCTGGTGCTGATCCGTATCGTGGTCGTCACCGCCCTCAGCTACGGCCTGTCGCGTTACGCGCTGGAGATGGTCGTGCGGGTCCTCGTGCTCGAACTGATCCCGCTCTCGGCCGCGCTGTTCGTCGCGCTGCGCGCCGGCCTCGCGTTCAATGCGGGCGATGCGCTCGCCGTCGCCCTCGCCGCATCGCCGGGCCAGTCGGCGCGGGCCCAGAACCGCCTGCGCGCCGACCTGGTGCCGCAGGTGATCGCCAACGCCTTCGCGGTGCTCAGCCTCGCGATGGTCAGCAGCGTGATCGTGCTGGTGCTGGCCTATCTCGTGGTCTACGGCTTCTCGCCATGGGGACTGGACGACTACACACGCACCGTCGGCCGCGTGTTCGATCCCACCGTGACCATCGGCTTCGCGCTCAAGACCGTCCTGTTCGGCCTCGCCGTGGCCGTGATTCCGACCGCGGCGATCCTCGATATCCACCGCACCGGCCAGCGCCCGGCGTCGACCGTGCAGCCGGGCGCGGTGCGCCTGCTGTTCGTGCTGCTGCTGATCGAGGCCGCCTCGCTGGCGGTCAAATACATCTAACCAAGGACCCCGCCATGTCGGAATCCACACCGGCCACGCCGCCCGAACCAGTCGCCCACGTCGAGGTCAAGGCCGTCATCCTGCTGGTGGTGATGACGGCGCTGATCGCGGCCTTCCTGCTATACGTGATGTATGCGCGCGGCGTGTTCGAATCGACCCAGCGCCTGGTGCTCGTGGCCGACGATTCGGAAGGCGTCATCCCTGGCATGGACATGACCTTCTCCGGCTTCCCCATCGGGCGGGTGCGCCAGGTCGAACTGGCGCCCGACGGCAAGGCCCGCATCCTGGTCGACGTGCCGCGCAAGGACGCCAACTGGCTGCGCACCAGCAGCGTGTTCACGATGGAGCGCAGCATGGTCGGCGAAACCCGCATCAAGGCCTTCAGCGGTGTGCTGACCGATCCGCCGCTGCCCGACGGCGCCACCCGCACCGTGCTGCGCGGCGATACCACCGCCGAAATTCCGCGCCTGGTGGCCAGCGCCCGCGCGCTGCTCGAGAACCTCGATACCATGACCCGCTCCGATTCGGCGATCAACAACAGCCTGGCCAACCTCCAGACCGCGACCGGCCGCCTGGCCGGCAAATACGGCCTGCTGGGCGGCGCCCTCGGCAGCGAGGACGAGGCGCGCAAGCTGCTGCAGACGCTGGACCGCGTCAACGGCCTGCTCGCCAAGGCCGACCAGCGCGTGTTCGGCAAGAACGGCGTGATGGACGATACCCAGGCCGCCATCGTGCAGCTGAACGTGGTGCTGAAGGACGCCAGCGCGAGCCTGAGGAAGGTCGATGCGGTGCTGGCCGAGGCGCAGGCGGTCGGCGCCAACGCGCGCGTCGCCACCAAGGACCTGGGCGCGCTGCGCGCCGAAGTCGACGCCAGCCTGCGCAAGGTCACGCGGCTGGTCGACGAGATCAACCGCAAGTGGCCATTCG
Organism: Telluria sp.; assembly: GCA_035654095.1. Taxonomy (GTDB): domain Bacteria; phylum Pseudomonadota; class Gammaproteobacteria; order Burkholderiales; family Burkholderiaceae_D; genus Telluria_A. The sequence goes on along the minus strand of DASRXO010000304.1, from coordinate 478 downwards.
CCCGCGATACGGAGCTCAAATTGCCATGAAGACCATCGCCGCCATCCTGATCGCCGCCGCGCTCGCAGCCTGCGCCAGCAAGCCCGCGCCGCCGTCCTGGCAGTCGAACGCCTACAGCTCGCTGGGCGGCTTCAGCGACGCTTACCTCAAGGGCGACAGCGCGATCGCCGACGCCGAATTCGCGCGCGCCCGCAGCGAGACCGCCAACACCGGCCGCCCCGACCTGGTCGCGCACGCGGAACTGGTGCGCTGCGCGACCCGCGTGGCCAGCCTCGAATTCGATACCTGCCCGGGCTTCGAGGCATTGGCGCAGGACGCCAGCGCGGCCGAACGCGCCTACGCCGCCTATCTGGCCGGCCGCTGGCAGGGCCTCGATCCCAACCTGCTGCCGCCGCAGCACCGGGCCATCGTCGGCGCGCCGCCCGCGGCCGCGGGCAAGAGCGTGCTCGATGGCGTCGCCGATCCGCTCTCGCGGCTG
>DASRXO010000303.1:0-6284 GCA_035654095.1 Telluria sp. | reverse complement strand
GTTCTTCGACTTTTATATTTACGCGACCGCCGCGGTGATCGTGTTCCCGCGCCTGTTCTTCCCGTCCTCGGATCCCACCGCCGCCACGCTGCAGTCCTTGGCCACGTTCGCGATCGCGTTTTTCGCGCGGCCGATCGGATCCGCCCTGTTCGGCCACTACGGCGACCGCATCGGGCGCAAGGCCACGCTGGTCGCCGCGCTGCTGACGATGGGTGGCTCGACGGTGCTGATCGGCCTGCTGCCGGCGTATTCCAGCATCGGCACGCTGGCGCCGCTGCTGCTGGCGCTGTGCCGGTTTGGCCAGGGCCTCGGCCTCGGCGGCGAGTGGGGCGGCGCTGTGCTGCTGGCAACGGAGAACGCGCCACCCGGCAAGCGCGCCTGGTACGGCATGTTCCCGCAGCTCGGCGCACCGATCGGTTTCTTCCTCTCCGGCGGCATCTTCCTGCTGCTGAGCGAGACGCTCACCGACGCCGAGTTCTTTCGATATGGCTGGCGCATTCCCTTCCTGGCCAGCGCGTTGCTGGTGGTGGTCGGCCTGTACGTGCGGCTGAAGATTTCGGAAACGCCCGAGTTCCAGCGCGTGCTTGAGAAGCATGAACGCGTGAAGGTGCCGGTGCTGACGGTGTTGCGCGATCACAGGCGCGTGCTGGTACTCGGCACGATCTGCGCGCTGGCAACCTTCGTGCTGTTCTACCTGATGACGGTGTTCGCGCTGAGCTGGGGCACCAGCGCGCTTGGCTATTCGCGCCCGACCTTCCTGATGCTGCAGCTGTTTGCGGTGGTGTTCTTCGCGCTGACGATTCCGCTGTCGGCCGTGCTGGCCGATCGTTACGGACGGGCGAAGACGATGGCGTGGGTGACGCTGGCCATTGCGGCGTATGGCCTGGCGTTTGCGCCGCTGTTCCGGGCGGACAGCTTGCCGAGCGTTGCGTTCTTCCTGAGCGCCGGACTGGCGCTGATGGGGATGACATACGGGCCGCTCGGCACCTACCTCTCCGAGCTATTTCCGCCGGCGGTGCGCTACACCGGCGCCTCGCTGACCTTCAACCTGGGCGGCATCCTCGGGGCCTCGCTGGCGCCGTACGTGGCGACCTCGCTGGCCACCAGGTACGGCCTCGGCTACGTGGGCGTCTACCTGACCATCGCCGCGCTGCTGACGTTCGCCGCCCTGCTGCTCATCGAGCGCGGCCGCCGCGCGCCCGGTCTTTCCGTGGCTTGACTTCGATGACCCGAGCCCGACCGTTCGGGGGCTCGGCCACCTCGCTCAGTCGAGATCCGAGGCGTCGTGTCGTTCCGCGACCTGCTCCTCCGGCTTGCCGCGCACACGGTTGACCTTGCGCCCGCGGATCACGGCGGGACGTTCGGCGATCTCGGCGGCCCAGCGCCCCACATGCTTGTACTCCTGCACCGACAGGAATTCGCCGGCCTCGTACTGTTCTCCGCGCACCATGCCGCCATACCAGGGCCAAATCGCCATGTCGGCGATCGTGTACTCGCTGCCGGCAACGTAGCGGCGGTCGGCGAGCTGGCGGTCGAGCACGTCGAGCTGGCGCTTGGTTTCCATCGCATAGCGGTTGATCGGGTATTCGAGCTTTTCCGGTGCGTAGGCATAAAAGTGGCCGAAGCCGCCGCCCACGAAAGGCGCCGAGCCCATCTGCCAGAACAGCCAGTTCAGGGTCGCCGTGCGCAGCGCCGTGTCGGTTGGCAGGAAAGCGCCAAATTTTTCCGCGAGGTAAACCAGGATCGAGCCGGATTCGAACACGTGCAGCGCTTGTTCGCCGCTGCGGTCGACCAGGGCCGGGATCTTCGAGTTGGGATTGACCTCCACGAAGCCGCTGGAGAACTGGTCGCCTTCGTTGATCCGGATGAGCCAGGCATCGTATTCGGCGCCGGCATGTCCGAGCGCGAGCAGCTCTTCCAGCATGATCGTGACCTTCACCCCGTTTGGGGTTCCCAGCGAATAGAGCTGCAGCGGATGCTTGCCGACAGGAAGGGCCCGTTCATGGGTGGGGCCGGCAGTCGGGCGGTTAATGGCCGCAAACGTACCGCCCGAGGCAGCCGGCGCAACCCAGACCTTCGGTGGTACATACGTTGATTGATCAGTCATCGATATCTCCTTAAACTTTCGATGTCGAACATTCTATCTGCGTTTGCCGCGCTCCACCTGAGTGCCCGGATTGCGGAACCGGGGTCAGTGCCGACATTCGGACACGAGCTCGACGGCAGGTTCAAGGTTGCGCAAATCATTTCGCGAGCCACGAATCCGACCGGCGTCGCAGTATGTCGCGTAGGTGTTCGAATGCCGGCGCTGACCCGGGAATACCGCCACAATCTGCGAGCCCTGATCCCCGGATGCTGCGCAGGCTAAGGCACACCGGCGCGGCGGCGCACCGGGATAATGGCCTAAGTCGTCTTCAACGGAATAAACTATCACGCTACAGTTGAAGGTGATCGCATCGCATTTCGCGGACAAGGCGTCTCGCCCAGCGAATTTGTCAACTCGGTCGGCGGCGTGGGGCGCAATGCGTGGAAGGTGCTCTGGTTATCCTTCCCGCATGAGAGAGTGTGGAGGCTGGCGCGGACTTTACGCGACGTTCCCGCTTAAAACACCAAGTATCCACGGAGCCGCGGTGCAGTTAACTCGCTTAATCATCGTAGGGGAAACGACGGGTTGGACGATGTCTTGTGAAGACCGACCGCATGATGTAATGCCGCGAGTGCTTCCTGAATCGACCTTGCCACACCCGGGGTCGAAACCATGCCATCTTCATCGAGCTTGGCACCCAGAAGCGGGATCGTGATGGATGCGGCGTCAACGATGACGGCAGCCATGGTCCTCAGCGTCTCACGCAAGGCATCATCGGCGTGATATGCGCGAGGCGAGGCATTGAGCACCGCAACCAATTTATTGGCGAAAGGCTCGAAACCCACGAGCCAATCCAGCGCATTCTTGATTGCGCCGGTGACGCCATGGGCGTACTCGGGACTCGCGAACAATAGCGCATCGGCCTCGGCAACCCGGGAGCGAAAGTCGGTGACGATATATGCGGGGCAGTCTTCATCGTCCAGATTGAACAATGGCAGATCGCCGATGCCGCTGAACACCGTTATCGACATATCCTGTGGCGCCAGCCTTGCCGCCGCACGCAGCAGCGCGGTGTTGATGGAGACAACACGCAGGCTGCCCGATAACGCCAGTATCTTCATAAGATCCGTTTTCCCATGAGGCCAATTCTACCTGAGCTCGCTTGTCCACTTTCAATCTGAAGCCGGCTACCTACTTGCCGCGCTTCTCCTGCGATGTCGCCTTCGCGCTCTCGCCTGCATACACGATGAATTTGAAGGGATTGAATTCCTGATACTTCTCCATGAGCTTCAAATAGGCCAATTTATGCAGGCGCGCGAGACGTTCGCTTCCGGGAAAGGCCTTCTCGCAGGAGCGCAAGGTCTCGGCGGCCAGTTCGTGCTTGCCGTCGGCGATCATTTGCTCCACTGCGGAAGCCAACTGGCTTTCGGACACCCCCAGGTAGTTGGTCAAGACTTCCCCGCGGTCGGCGCTGGTCAGTGCGTCCAGCCCGTGCAGGCCATTTTGCCAATACCCGCTGTTCTGCTGGAACAGGCGGTCGATGAAATTGTCCCGTAGCACCAGATAAGCCAGTTGCACCGCCGAGTCGCTCTTCTCCATCTGCGGCGGAACGAGATTCAGCGCGTGGATCCCACCGCGCTCCGTACCGGCCTGCATTTCGCGCAGCACCGCGGCCCGAAGCCACACGAGTTGATCATGCATCTCGTCCAGGATGGCCGGCGTCGGGAACACCCTTGTCAGCGGTTCGTGACCATGCATCAAGCGCTGCGGTTGCAGGGCGTGGATCTGTTCAATCGCCGCCAGCATTCCTTCGGGGCTTCCTTCGTTCAGAAACGGCGCGCCGAGATAGGGCATCATGACGTCGCCCACGAATGTCAAGCGCAGGCCCGGCATGTGGATCAGCAAAGCGTCGTTGGTTTCTCCACCGCGCGTGGGCAGCAACTGAAAGCGCGTGCCGCCCACCACCACATCCGTCGCGCGATCGATGGGGACGTCGGGATGATAGCTCAACACGTCTTCCATCTTGAAGCCGGTCCCGAAGAACAAGCGCAGCATCGCCGGATCGGACGTCGCGTCGTGCTCCAGCTCTTCCGCATAATTGGCCCGGCCGTAAAAAGTCGGCTGCGGCCGAAGGCTGCGAAAATAGGCCTGACCACCGACATGGTCGAAGTGCGCGTGGGTGATGAACACCGTGGTCAAAGGGGGCAACTGAGGGAAGGCCGCGTGCAAGGCATCGTACGCCGCACGTGCCGATTCTGCACGCGTTCCCATGTCGATCGCGATGAGTTCTTTACGATCTTCCGACACGACAAAATAGTATTCGGTAAATTCGAAACCCGACGCCAGATAGACCGTTTTCGGCACGATCTCGCTGACCTTTGGCGTGGTGAACGCATGTCCCGACGAAAGCCCTTCAGTGAAATTGTGCGTGAACACGACGGGGGCTGTGTCCGCCGACAACCCGCTCTTGGCAAGGTACCGGTCTGCCAGCGCGCCGTCGCCACGAGCGCGATACAGACTCGCCAGGTTGAAATACACCTCCCGCATCCAGCCCGCGTGCGGCGCCAGTTCGAGGTGCTTCTCGCACCATTGCAAATCGGCCAGCGCGGTGTCGCCCTCGCCCAATAGCCGCGGGAGTTGGGCACGCACCACGCCGGACATCCAGCGCGGCATGAAGGCTTCACTTCCAGCCAGGCGTTTGGCCTGGTCCAGCATCTGCACCGCCTCCCGAACGTAGCCGACGCGGGACAGAAGATTGATGTCGCCGGCATGTCCGGCGCGCAGGGCGGCCTCCGCCATCAAGTACCAAACTTGGGACGCGGCGTTGGGATCCTTGGCAAAGCGCGCACGCAATTGCTTGAAGTACTCGATGCCTTCGCCCTGGCGCCCGGCATTGGCGAATTGCGCCATCAGGAGAAAGACCAGTTGGGGATCGCTCGGCACGCGCCAGGCGTTCACCTGCTTCAGGTAGGCGAGTTCAGGGCGTTGACTGTCGTCCGCAACGTTGGCCGACGCCGCGGGGCGTAGCAGTCCGTAGCAAAGACCGGCCAGCGCTGTGGCGAACAGAATAATGGTGGCGAATCGGGGCAATCTGGACCGCATGATCTCTCTTGTTGATATAACATAGCAAGTCAGTATCATTACTATAGTGACTTGCTATTGAATAGTCAAGAAGATATAATGCGGTCATGAGCAAAACTTACGACATTCAGGAATGCCCGGTGGCGAGGACATTGGATCTCGTCGGCGAACGCTGGTCGCTGCTGCTGCTGCGCGACCTCCTTCTGCATGGGCCGCGCCGCTTCCAGGATTTTCAGGAGTCGCTCCCCGGCATTTCACCCAATACCTTATCGGCGCGCCTGAAGAGCCTCGAGGAACATGGCTTGGTGCTGCGCCGGTCCTACAACGAGCACCCGCCTCGCCTCGAGTATGTCCTGACCGAGAAGGGAAAGAGCCTGGGCGTCGTCGTCAAGGCGATCCGCGACTGGGGTACCAAACACACCGGCTCATAGCGATGACGTGGGCCCGGCCGCGCGCAACATGTCGGCCAGATTTTCCGGCCATATTTTTTCCGGCGCCTGCGCCAGTTCGTGCGGTTCCCACCAGCGATGATCCGTCATGCATTCGATTTCGTACGCGGTCCAACCGGCGCTGGACACGCAGTTGCTGGCGACCGGGATATGAAAATACCGCTCGTCCTCGTTGACGTATTCACCGTCCGAAAGCTGAAAAACGACCCGGCGTTGCCCGATCTGCGGGCCGACCTGGTCGACGCGCATGCCGGTTTCTTCCCACAGTTCCCGGACCGCGGCTTGTTCGAAGGTTTCGTCACCTTCGACCCCGCCGCCCGGCGTCGCCCAATAGATCGTGCCTGCCAGCGCCCCGCTCCGGTGCTCGAAGCGAAACAGCAGTACCCTTCCGAGCGGATCGGTGATCAACAAGCGGGCAGATGGTCGTGAGCGCACGGCTTCCTTTCCAAAACAAAACCGAAGTACCTCCAGGCTTTATATTATGGCCATGTGCAGCCATTCATGCTCGGATGGCCTTCGACTTCCGATATGCACGGCTATCGATGCGATGGCATAATAGAACGCTTCGTGCAGTCGCACCCTTTACGTACGCCGCCATGTTTGAACCTTCGCTGTTGGGCCGCCTTTCGTTCACCCACGCCGAACGCACCAAGGATCCCCTGCCCCCG
>DASRXO010000302.1:0-4971 GCA_035654095.1 Telluria sp. | reverse complement strand
TTCAGTGAGCTGTACAGCGCGAAATTGACGCCGGTGTTTATCGTGATCACGGAGAGCGCCAGTCCTATACCCCAAGCCTTCATGCGCGCCTCGAGCTTATACAGATCGGCCTTGCTTGCCAGATGCGGCAGTTCGGAATCGAAACGAAGCGTCAAAGCAGTAAGGCCCAATTTTAGGGCTGCAACATCTGCCTTTAGTTCAGCGACATCGGCCTTTAGTTCAGCGACATCGGCCTTTAGCTGAGCGACATCGGCCTTTAGTTCAGCGACATCGGCCTTTAGTTGAACGACGTCGGCCTTTAGTTGAGCGACGTCGGCCTTCAGTTGAACGACGTCGACCTTTAGTTGAGCGACGTCGGCCTTCAGCTGGGCGACGTCGGCCTTGATGATCCCCAGTTCGAATTCGATATGCGCGACGCGATTGTCGAGGGTCTTGACATGCCCACGCATCCAATGGCCGGACTGCATCGCCGCAAGCTCCGACTTGATTGCGGCAACATCCTTTTCCAGCATGACCACTCGTTCTTCCATCGGCCTAGAATCCTCTCCAGCACCAGGACTGTCAAGACCAGTCCGATTTGAGGCAGTTGATACAGCTCAGTGGAAGTGGTAGTACACTTAGCGGCGGCATAATCCACCCCATTTGTGATGACGTTCAACCCAAGGAGATGCACGCGATGACTACACGTTTGACAGCAGCCGATTTCGATCCCGAAGTATTGAAACTCTTCGACCAATACGTACACGGCCAGTTGAGCCGGCGCGACTTCATGAGCTCCGCCGGGCGCTACGCGGTGGGCGGCGCGACCGGCGCCAGCCTGCTGGCGGCGCTCGCGCCCAGCTTCGCGGCGCAGCAGGTGCTGCCGACCGACCCGCGCATCAAGACCGTCTATGTCGAGTACCCGTCGCCGCAAGGTTACGGCAAGCTGCGCGGCTACCTCGCGATGCCGGCCGCCGCCAAGGGCAAGCTGCCGGCGGTGCTGGTGGTGCACGAGAACCGCGGCCTGAACCCGCACATCGAAGACGTCGCGCGCCGCCTCGCGCTGGACGGCTTCCTGGCCTTCGCGCCGGACGCCCTGTTCCCGCTCGGCGGCTATCCGGGCGACGAGGACAAGGCGCGCGACCTGTTCGGCAAGCTTGACCAGACCAAGACCCGCGCCGACTTCGTGGCCGCCGCGCGCATCCTCAAGACGCACCCGAACAGCAACGGCAAGGTCGGCGTGGTCGGCTTCTGCTACGGCGGCGGCATCGCCAATTACCTGCCGACCGTGATCACCGACTTGGCTGCAGCGGTGCCGTTCTACGGTAGTCAGCCGCCGGCCGCCGAAGTGGCGAAGATCAAGACGCCGCTGCTGATTCACGACGCCGAGAAGGACGAGCGCATCCGCGCCGGCTGGCCGGCCTACGAGGCGGCGCTTAAGGCGGCGGGCGTGAAATATCAATATTACGTGTATCCCGGCACCGAGCACGGCTTCAACAACGACACCACCCCGCGCTACGACGAGGCGGCGGCCAAGCTGGCGTGGCAGCGCACGGTGGACTTCCTGAAGAGCCATCTGGCGAGCTGAGTCCGCATAAGCCAGGCTGAAAACATTCGTTCTAAAACGCGTCCTCTTTGCGTAGGCTGGGAAGCTACACAAAGAGGCGCATCATGACGGATTACTGACCTTCCCCGACAGCGCCGGCATGGCGCTGTCGATCCGCGCCAAGGCGCTGCTGTTCCACGATCCCCTGTCCTCCTGCTCGAGCAGGTCGAACGCATCGCCCGCAGCGACGCCACCGCGCTGGTGATCGGCCAGACCGACACCGGCGAGGAGCTGAGCGCACGCCATATCCATGGCCAGAGCGCGCTGCTGCGGTTTTACGCGGGAACGACGGGAAAAAACTACTGCGCCGCCGTTTGCGGGGCCTGCGGGGCGAGCCGCTCGGCCAGCAGCTTGCGCTGCATCTGCACCAGGGCGTCCTCCGCCGCGCGCTTGCCGGACAGCGCGAAATCACCCTTGAACTCGGCCCACTCTGCCTGTCCGTGCCCCACCACCTTCGGACTGTCGAGCAGCTTGCCGTCGAGGTCGGTGATCTTGCACAGCAGGTCGATGTGGAACTCGGTCGGCGGCCAGGTCAGCACGCTCGACGAGGAGGAACTGGCGAGGATTTCCGGCGTGATGATGTAGCTGATGCCATTGCTGCGGATCGCATCCCGGTCGGACGGCGAGTTCAGCCGCGTAACGCCGTCGAATACATTGCCCAGCATGATGTACAGCCCGGCCTCGACGTCGCGGTAGGGCGCCGACGTCGCCTTGTCGCCGCCGCCGCCGGGCGTGGTCACTTCCTGGGAACGCAAGTTGTCGGCGATGTAGTAGCCGACCTTGGCCTTGATGCGTGGCGGCGTCATGCCGTCGCGCTCGAGCTTGGCCAGGTTGGGGGTGATCGTCAGCGGATGGGCGCAACCGGCCAAGGCGGCGGCCAGCAGGCAGGCTGCCAGCTTAAATAATTTCATGGTGACTCCAAATGAGTGGCGCTTACTTGATCGCCGTGAGGAAGGCCGGGGCCGCATACAGCGACGCCAGCAGCTTTTGTATCATCAGGGGATATTCCTGCATGGCGCGCGGGATCGCCACCATCCCGGCAAACGACGAGTCCCACTGGTGACTGACCTGCTTGACCTGGTCGTAGTTGACCTTGCCGGCCTTCTTGACGATCATGCGCACCTCGATGTTGGCGCGTCCGGTGCCGATCGCGGCGTCGACATCGTTCTTGATGACCATGCCCGACAGTTCGAGGTCGGCCGTCGGCGAGAGCTTGTGCGCCGTCGTCAATTCCTGCTTGATCGCCTCGGCGACATACGCCGCATACGAGTCCGCGTACGGCGAGACCATGCTGGTGCCGCGCAGCGAAATCGGATTCGCATTGCCGGGGCCCGGCGTCGACGCGAAGCTGCCGACTTTCGATCCGAAGCGCGACGTGTTCGTCGGCGGCGCGGCCAAGATGATGTCGGCCGGCGGCTTCAACATGCCGGGCCTGTTCGATCGCTATATGCGGCGTTCGATCTTCAAGCAGCGGCCGTCGGGCACGCCGAATTCGCCGACGCGGCGCGACGCGCTGCACGCGCCCGGCGCCGAACTGCGCGAACGCCAGGGCATGGCGGCCAGGGTGGCCGAGCATTGTCCCTACACTGCGGTCGCGCTGCGCAGCAAGCCGCTGGTGAGCGCGCTGCTCGGCGGCGGCGCGCTGTTCGCGGCCTGGACGCTGGGCCGCCGCCTGCTGGCCCGTTAAGCCGGCCCGCTAGCGGGCGCGCGGACGCTGCCGCTCGCGGCCCGGCGGCTGGCTACCCAGGAAGTCGATGTCCTCGTCGCTGAGCGGGAGGTCGGGGATCGTCTCGATATGGTCGACGTCGATGTCGGCGCCGTCGCGCGCCACGGTGTCGCGGCCGGCGGTGGCGCGTTCGCCGGTGCCGCCGGCGTCGGTGTCGCTGTCGAGGTCGGCATCACCGACGTCGGGACCGGCGCTGCCGCCCGCGCTGCTCGCTTCGAGGTCGGAGGTGGTGCCGCTGCCGAGGTCGAGCGATTCGTCCTGGTCGAGCCCGAGACCGGGACCGCCCGCGACATCGCTGCCGCTGTCGGAGGTGTCGCTGGGACCGAGCGCGCCGGTGCCGTGGCCTTTGCCGACCACGCGGTCGGGTGCGTCCGGAAAGTTGTCCGGATCGAGGGTGCTGTTGCCTGACATACGGCCTCCCAAAGAAGATTCACAATGGGGACAGCCTACCGAGTTTTGCCGCAAGGCGGCGCACCGACCGCAGCAAGCGCCAATCGTCGCCCGGCCCCTCGCCCGGCATGGTCTCGCTTAGGCCGGCTGGGCCCGCGCCAGTTCGTAGACCGCGGTCACGTCGATGCCGATGCCGCGGTAACCGGTAAAGCGGCTGGCCACGTCGAAGGTCGGCTCGCCGCTGACTTGCAGGTAGCGCATCACGCCCTGCGCATCGCGGCGCTTGCAGATCAGGTCGAGGAAGGGCTTGCGCTCGACCACGTTGGCGTCGAACAGGCCGGCGCCCAGCAACTCGCCGACCGGCCCCGACGATTGGGTCAGCTTGCCGTCCGCATCCTGCTCCCAGTACCAGTCGGACGACAATTCGGCAAAGCGCTGGAAGCGCGCTTCGCTGGCGCGCAGCTCGGCCGTGCGGGCCAGCACGGTTTGCTCGAGTATCGCGTTGTGCTCGTTCAACTTGCGGTACAGCAGCCGCACTTCGAGCATGTTGTGGATGCGCGTCTGCACCTCGACCAAGTCGAAGGGCTTGCTGACGAAGTCCTTGGCGCCGGCGCTCAGGGCGCGCAGCTTGTGGCCGGGCTGGGCCGTAATGACCAGCACCGGCAGGTAGTCGGTCTCGATGTCCTTGAGCTCGGCCAGCACCTCGAAGCCGTCCATCTCGGGCATCTGCAGGTCGAGCAAGACCAGGTCGAAACGCTGGGCGCGGTACAGCGCGCCCACGCTACGCGGGTCCTGGGTGCTGGTCACATTCCGGTAGCCGCTGTTGTGCAGCATCTGCTCGAGCAGCAAGACGTTGGCTTCCTGGTCGTCCACGATCAGGATGCGCGCATGCAGGATGTCGTTAGTTTCAAGCATGGAGTATTCCCTGTTCATGTTCGGCCGCTTTGTGCAGGGCGAGGTCGAGCGCATCCATGAATTCGCGCACCCGGATCGGCTTGGTCAGGTAACAGAAAAACCCCGCCTCCAGGCCCTTTTCTATGTCGCGCGGCACCGCGTTGGCCGACAGCGCCAGCACCGGGATGTGGGCGGTGGACGGGTCTTCGCTCAAGATGCGCAGGGCGCCGTAGCCGCTGATGCCGGGCAGGTTGATGTCCATCAGGATCACGTCGGGCAGGTAGGCGCGGGCCAGTTCGATGCCGAGGTGGCCGTCGATCGCGGTCAGCAGTTTGAGGTCGCCGCGGCGTGCGATCAGTTCCTCGACCAGCGCCAG
>DASRXO010000301.1:0-2676 GCA_035654095.1 Telluria sp. | reverse complement strand
TGTGCACTCATTGTGTACTCATGTTAAAAAAAGCCGACGCCGCGCGCGCCCGAAAAAACCGTACCCACCCTGCGATCGGGGTGGGTACGGTTCATCCTGCCCGCGGCGCAACGCGGCATACGAGGTCCTGCTTACCAGATGGCCTTACCGGATGCATCCTTCAGATTGGCCTTCCATGCATCGCCGATCAGCTTGGCAACGGCGTCAGGCATCGGCACATAGTCCAGTTCGGCAGCGGTTGGCGCGCCATTTTTGAAGGCCCAATCAAAGAATTTCAATACTTCCTTGCCTTTGACGGCATCGGCCTGGCTCTTGTGCAACAGCACAAAGGTGGCGCCGGTGATTGGCCAGCTGGCCTTGCCTGGCTGGTCCGTCAACACCACGCCGAAGCCTGGGGTCTTGGCCCACTCGGCGCCGGCGGCGGCGGCTTTGAAGTTGTCATCGTCCGGCTGCAGGAACTGGCCATCCTTGTTCTTCAGCTGGGTGTGCGACATCTTGTTCTTCTTGGCATACGCCCACTCGACGTAACCGATCGCACCCTTGATGCGCTGGACGTTGGCGGCGACGCCTTCGTTACCCTTGCCGCCGACGCCGACGATCCATTTCACGGCCGTGCCGGCACCGATCTTGGACTTGAATTCAGGATTGGTCTTCGACAGGTAGTCGGTGAACAGGAAGGACGTGCCCGAACCGTCGGCGCGGTGCACCACGGTGATGTCGTCAGCCGGCAGCTTCACGCCTGGGTTCAGGGCGGCGATTTCCGCTGCGTTCCACTTGGTGACCTTGCCCAGGTAGATGTCGGCGAGGACCGGACCGGTCAGCTTCAGCTGGCCTGGCGTGATGCCCTCCAGGTTGACGACGGTAACCACACCGCCCATGATGGCGGGGAACTGGAACAGGCCTTCGGCATTGAGCTCGTCGGCGCTCAGCGGCATGTCCGATGCGCCGAAATCCACGGTCTTCGCCTTGATTTGCTTGATCCCCGCGCCCGAGCCGATCGATTGATAATTGAGGCCGTTGCCGGTCTTGGCCTTATAAATCTCTGCCCACTTCGAGAAAATCGGATAGGCAAAGGTCGAGCCGGCACCGGTCATATCGGCGGCGGCGGCCGAGGTGATGGCCACGAGTGCCGATGCACCTACTACCAGGGAGGCGAACAACAGTTTCATGCGCATATCAGGTCCTTTAGGGGTGGCGGTTGAATGCTGCGCAGTCTAACGCGCAAATATGACAGGTTTATGACATGGAAAAAATAGTGGCAAGACCGCGCTTTTGCCCAGCATGATACTCTGAACCGGCAGAGTTCGATGTCACAGAGAGGGTGCCGATGTCACAGACTTGTCATATTTCCTTATTACACTTAAAGCAATCTGTCGACCTATGAAGAAGCGCATGAAACCACTGTTACACGCGGAATCGGCCAAGCCGGGCATCTTCCTGGACCGGGAACTATCGCAGATCACCTTCAACCGCCGCGTGCTGGCGCAGGCCGAAGACCGCAGCATCCCCCTGCTCGAGCGCCTGCGCTACCTGTGCATCGTCAGCAACAACCTCGATGAGTTTTTCGAAGTGCGGGTGGCCAGCCTGCTGGCCCAGGGCGCGCTGTCGGAAAACCCGGCGCTGGTCGCCACCATCGACCGCATCAGCCACGAATGCCATGCCCTGGTCCAGCGTCAATACGACATCCTGAACACCGAAGTGTTGCCGCAACTGCTGGCCGAGGGCGTGCACCTGGTGCGCCACACCGACCGCAACGAGGCGCAGCGGGCCTGGGTCAAGGAATATTTCGAGCGCGAAGTGCGGCCGCTGCTGACGCCGATCGGACTGGATCCGGCCCACCCCTTCCCGCAAGTGGTGAACAAGAGTCTGAATTTCATCATCTCGCTGTCCGGCAAGGACGCCTTCGGGCGCGGCACCGGGATCGCCATCGTCAAGGCGCCGCGCGTGCTGCCGCGGGTGATCAAGATCCCCAACCACTTGTCGAAGAACGGCCAGTCGTTCTGCCTGCTGTCCTCGATCATCCACTCGCATATCGAAGACTTGTTTACCGGGCGCGAGGTGATCGCCTATTCGCAGTTCCGGGTCACGCGCGACAGCGACCTCTGGGTCGACGAGGAAGAAGTCAAGAACCTGCGCCAGGCGCTCAAGGGCGAGTTGCAAGGCCGGCAATTCGGCACCTCGGTGCGGCTGGAAGTGGCCAAGAATTGCCCGCCCGAACTGTCCCAATTCCTGCTCGACCAGTTCAACCTCGACCCGAGCCGGCTGTACGCGGTCGACGGCCCGGTCAACCTGGTGCGCCTGACCGAGCTGATCGACCACGTCAAGCAGCCGGCGCTGCGCTGGGAGCCGTTCATCCCCGGCATGCCGCAAAAGACCGCCAACACCGATATCTTCGAGCAGTTGCGCAAGCACGACATCCTGCTGCACCACCCCTTCCAGTCGTTCCAGCCGGTGATCGATTTCATCTGCGTGGCGGCGGCCGACCCCAACGTGGTGGCGATCAAGCAGACCATCTACCGCACCGGCATGAATTCGGAGCTGATGGACGCCCTGATCCAGGCCGCGCGCATGGGCAAGGAAGTGACCGTGATCCTGGAGCTGATGGCGCGCTTCGACGAAGAGGCCAACATCAACTGGGCCGACAAGCTGGAACAGGCCGGCGCGCAAGTGGTGTAC
>DASRXO010000300.1:0-2455 GCA_035654095.1 Telluria sp. | reverse complement strand
CTCAGCGCCGTTTCATTGAAGCGCAGGTAATCATCGAGTTTGCCAACCATGTCAGGCTCCTTTGTGAGGACAGGACCGATCATACGGCTGGCCCGGGCAACTCAATCGAAGGATAAGGATGGCCAAAACGCGGCTATTCGAAGTTTCAGCATGGCATCACGCGGCCTAAGATACGAGCATGAAACCGACACTCTTCACCGCCCTGCTCCTGACGGCGCCTCTGGCGCTGGCCCAGGCGCCGGCCGCGCCGCGCCAGGAGCCGGCGGCGCTGCGCGCGGTGGTCGAACAATATGTACAGGCCCAGACCGCGGGCTTGCCCGGCAAGGTCGGCATCACGGTGGGCACGCTCGATCCGCGCACCAGCCTGGCCGCCTGCGCCGCGCCGCAAGCCTTCCAGCAGCCGGGCGCGCGCGCCTGGGGCAAGACCACGGTCGGCGTGCGCTGCAGCGCGCCGGCATGGACCGTGTACCTCCAGGTCCAGGTCAGCGTGCTGACCGATTACGTGGCGGCCGCGGTGCCGCTGGCGCAGGGCCAGCCGATCGAAGCGGCGCAACTGGTGCTGGTCAAGGGCGACCTCGCGGCCCTGCCGAACGGCGTGGTGACCGACATGGCGCAGGCGGTGGGACGCAGCAGCATCGTGTCGCTGCCCTCGGGCGCGCCGCTGCGGCTCGACGGCTTGCGCAGCAAGCCGGTGGTCCAGCAAGGACAACTGGTGCGGGTGATCTCGTCGGGCGCGGGCTTTCGCGTCTCGGCCGAGGCGCGCGCGATCGGCAACGCGGCCGACGGCCAGGTGGTGCAAGTACGCACGCCGGCCGGCGCCATCATCAGCGGCGTGGCGAAAGCAGGAGGTCTGGTCGAAGTGGTGTTTTGAATAAGCTGTTTTAAATACCATCGATATGCGCTAAAGTTTCTTCAGGAAGCGCCGTTACTTACGCATATCCCGGAGTTTCTCCCTCCGGCCAGAGAAGGATGATGTTGTGAAAATTAACGATACAGTCAAGAGTACCCCTGGACTGCCGGCGGCCACCACCACCCCGGCGGCGGGTGCCAAGAGCACCGACAAGGCAGCGAGCGCAACCCCGGCGACCGCCGACAATGTGCACCTGTCGTCACAGGGACAGGCCCTGGCCAGTGCGGTCGGCGGCAGCGGCGCCGTGTTCGACACCAAGAAAGTCGAGCGCATCAAGCTTGCTATCGCGGACGGCCAGTTCCAGGTTAATTCAGAAAAAGTTGCAGACGGTCTGCTGGAAACAGTGAGAGGCCTGCTGCACTCCGGTAAAAGATAAGACACCATGGCCACCGCAAGCCCGATATCGACCCTACGCGACGAACAAACCCTGATCGCCATCCTGCTGAAGCTGATGAAACAGGAACAGCAGTGCCTGGTGAGCGCGGATACCGATGGCTTGACCGCAATTACGCCCCAAAAATCCCAGTTGATCAATCAGATGAGCCAGTTGTCCGGCCAGCGCCTGCAAGCCTTGGGCGCGGCCGGCTTTGCCGCGCGCGAAGCCGGCATGGACGCCTGGCTGGCCAGCAGCGCGGACCCGGCCGCCTCTACCCTCTGGCAAGAACTGCTGGTGCTGACGCGCGAAGCGAAGGAATTGAACCGCGTCAACGGCATGCTGATCAACAAGCAGATGAACTATAACCAGAACCTGATCAACGCCATGCGCACGCCGGCCCAAGGCGCCGACAACAGCTTTTACGGCCCCAGCGGCCAGCCCACCGCCGGCGGCCCCTCGCGCCGTTACGTGGTCGGCTGAACCCGCCCCCGCGCACGACAAAACGGCCGCCGATGCGGCCGTTTTGTCGTGCGCGCCGCGCCGCGCGTCAAGGCTTGATTTCGGTGCTGGTGTCGGGCAGCGCCGACAGGATGGTGACGGCGACCCGCCGGTTGCGCGCGCGGCCCTCGGGGTTGTCGTTGGGCGCGACCGCGATATTCGCACCATGGCCGACCGCGGTCAGGCGCGCCGGATCGACGCCGCTGTCGATGAACAGCCGCACCACGCTACTGGCGCGCACCGCCGACAATTCCCAGTTCGATGGAAACAGCGCATTGCGGATCGGCGTGGTGTCGGTATGGCCCTCGACCTGTACCGCGTGGGGATCGTCCTTGAGCAAGACCGCCACCGCGCGCAAGGCTTCCTTCGATTCGGCGGTGAGCGTGGCGTCGCCCGGATCGAACAGCACGCTGGCGTTGATTTCGACGCTCACGCCGCGGCTGTTCTGGGTCACCCGCACCTTGCCCTCCTTGACCAGCGGCGCCAGGGTCGCGCTCAAGTCCTTGGCCAGGGTGGTCAGGCGCTCCTTCTCGCGCCGCATCGCCTCGGCGCGGCGGCGCGCGGCGATGTTCGGCAGCGCGAACGCCTGGGCCTGCTCGGCATTCGCGGCGGCCGGCGTGACGCGGCCGCCGAAGGCGTCGCCGAGGGCGATCGAAAACACCCGGTACTTG
>DASRXO010000299.1:0-2355 GCA_035654095.1 Telluria sp. | reverse complement strand
CCGGCCGCGGCGGTCCCGGCCAGGAAGCTGGCGGGGTAGAACGGGCTGCTCGGCGACAGGATGATGGCCGGGTACACATTGGCCTTGGCGAAGGCGGCGTCCGGCGCCAGGAACGAGGCGCTGTACGGCGACGCCTGTTCGATCGTGGTGGTGGTCTGCTCCGAGTGGAAGCCTTCGACGAAGACTTCGTTGTTCTCGTCGAGCTTGAAGCGCAGGCTGCCGGCCAGGTTGGCGCGCTTGATGTCGGGCGCGAGCGGCACGAACGGCGCGGAGTTGTAGCGGCAGGCGCCGAGGTTGGCGTCGAACTGGCTGCCGTTGACGGTGCAGTCGCCGGTGTTGAGCGGATTGCCCAGGCCCTTGCCGAGCGAGTTCAGCGAGTTCGGCACGGTGCCGGCCGCGTTCGCGGTGGTGCTCGGATCGAAGGTGCTCAGGTTGCCGCTCGGGGTGGCGCTGGCGTCGCGCAGGCCGTTGTTGTTCCAGGCCTGGTTGGCGTAGCTGCGCTGGCTGCCGTAGATCGCCTTTTCCTTGGCGACGTCGGCCGACACCGTGACGTTGAAGCGGTCGGTATCGAAGTCGCCCCAGCCGCCGATGATCGAGGCCTTGTTGGTCTGGCCGCCGCCGTCCTTGGTGCCGCTGGTGTAGCCGGTCACTTCGACGCCGTTGAAGTTATTGCGCAAGATGAAGTTGATCACGCCGCCGATCGCATCCGAGCCGTACACGCCGGAGGCGCCGTCCTTCAGGACGTCGACGTGGTCGACCGACGCCAGCGGAATCGAGTTGATATCGACCGTGGTGCCGTCGGTGGCGTAGTTGGCCAGGCGGCGGCCATTGACCAGCACCAGGGTCTTGCCGGAGCCGATGCCGCGCAGGCTGGCCGACGACAAGCCGTAGGTCGACGAGCCCGCGCCTTCCGCCACGTTGTTCGCGCCGACGCTGGTGTTGGCGGTAATCTGGGTCAGCAGTTGTTCGGTCGAGGTCACACCCAGTTTCTGGATGTCTTCGTGAGTCACGGTCTGCACCGGCAGGGCGCCTTCGACTTGCGCGCGCTTGATCGACGAGCCGGTGATTTCAACGCGCTGCATGGCGGCGGCGGGCGGTGGGGCGTCCGGCGCGCTCTGCGCCTGGGCGGCGCCAATCGCGCCCAGTCCCAGCACCACGGTGCCGGAGAACATCAGGCGCAAGGAGCGCGCCAGGTTTTTTTCTTGGATCATTTTTAGTTCCGATTCTTTGAAGGTTGAGCTAAGCACCATCGGATGGATGGCGCCCCGAAAAAAGTTGGCTATCCCAACGTGCCAATCTGTTTCTGATCGCTCGACAGGCAGATCTTTCATGGAGCTCGCATCGCTGCGCAGGCGAACTCGGCCTCATAAAAACATTTCCATGGATGGAGTGTCAACGGCTGGACGAAAGGGCTATTTTGAAAACAACAGGCGAGGGAAGAAGTGTAAAAAAGACGTACATTAAGCGAGCCTTAAGTATGCGTTTTGCATTCCGTTTCGGCCCCGCTGCGCTAAATATTGTTAGGCCAAGCGCGCGCCGTGGCGGCATAAATTCTTTGACAGCGTGTAGCTTGCAAAAACGTCATGTCAAAAAGAAGAAGGACACCGCGCCCAGGGTCACAATTTATTACATCTGTAGAAAGGTGACGGATGGAAAAAAATTCGCGCCGCTACGGTGTTAGATCAATAGAAATCGCGCCGTTCGAGTCTATTGTCAACCGTCAATCTTTCGATCACGAGGAGACGGAATGAGCCACATCATCCACCGCAATTTGCGCCAGGCGCCGCCGGTCGCCGTCAGCGCGCAGGGCATGCTGGTGCGCGACAGCGCCGGCAAGACCTACATCGACGCCAGCGGCGGCGCCGCCGTGTCCTCGCTCGGACACGGGCACCCCGACGTCCTGGCCGCGATGCACCGCCAGGTCGACCGCCTCGCCTACGCCCATACCGGCTTCTTCAGCACCGAGGCGGCCGAGGAACTGGCGGCGCGGCTGTCGGCCGGCGCGCCCGAGGGTGTCAGCGAGGTCTATCTGGTGTCGGGCGGGTCGGAAGCGATGGAGACCGCGATGAAGCTGGCGCGCCAGTACTTCGTCGAGGCCGGCGAAGCGCAGCGTGCGCTGTTCATCGCGCGCCGCCAGAGCTTCCACGGCAATACCCTGGGCGCGCTGGCGGTGGGCGGCAACGAATGGCGGCGCCGCCATTTCGCGCCGCTGCTGATCGACGTGCCGCGCGTGGCGCCCTGCTACGAATACCGCGGCCGCGGCGAGCGCCAGAGCCTCGACCAGTACACCGACGGCCTGCTGCGCGAACTGGAGGCGAAGATCCTCGAGACCGGCCCCGAGAAGGTGATCGGCTT
>DASRXO010000298.1:0-3175 GCA_035654095.1 Telluria sp. | reverse complement strand
CTACAGCGGCTACCTGAACTGGGGCAAGCGCTTCGAGAAGGCCAACGTGTTCCTGTCGGCCAGCTACAACGACAGCAAACCGATCCTGACCGCGGACCGCGACGTGACGCGCGTGGCGCTGGCCCCGCTGACCGCCGCGCCGACCAGCCCGCAAGGCCTGTACGTGCTGCCCGGCCTGTCGAACAACGCCTACTTCGGCACCCCGGCCGGCTTCGCGCAGAGCGCCGCCAATGCCGTCACCCGCAATGCCGGCGTCGGCAGCATCGGCGCCGGCGCCGCGGCCGATAACGACTTCCACACCGCGCGCCTGCCCGGTGACGACTTCAACACCCAGACCCAGGGCATCTACGCGACCGGCCCGAGCAAGCGCCTCGGCCTGTTCGGCCGCGCCAGCTGGCAGGTCGGCGAGGAGACCAGCGTCCGCGTCGAAGGCCTGTACTCGAACCGCACGTCGTCCCAGCTGTTCGCGCCGTTCTCGCTCGATGTCCGCGGCAGCAACGGCTTTTCCATCTCCAAGGACCAGGCCTACAATCCCTTCGGCACCGCGAACGGCGTGCCGGCCGCGAACGCGCTCGCCTTCTCGGGTTCGACCTTCCGCATCCAGCGCGTGCCGACCGAGGTGGGCAACCGCGTGATCGAACAGGACGCCGACATGGCGCGCGTGCTGGTCGGCGCCGACGGCCGCGTCGACCTATGGGGCGACTGGCGCTGGGACGCCACGCTGACCTATTCGAAGGCCAAGGCCAGCTTCGATTCGCTGAACCAGATCAACCTCGATAATGTGTACCGCGCGCTGGCCTCGCCGGCGACGTGCGCGGCCGCCGCCGGCTGCGTGCCGCTGAATATCTTCGGCACAATCACGCCGGCCATGGCCGACTACATCCGCTACAACTCGCACGACGAGGACGGCACCAGCCAGACCGACTTCAGCGTCAACGCCACCCGCAGCCTGATGGAGCTGCCGGGCGGTTCGCTGGGCCTGGCCACAGGCTTCGAGTACCGCAAGGAGACCGGCTACGACGCGCCGGACGCCTTCGCGGGCGGCATCTCGACGGTGCTGCCGGCGGTCGGCGGCGTGGGCCAGTCGCCCACCACCACCGCCGGCCGCAACCCGACCAGCGGCAGCTACGACCTGCAGGAAGCGTACGCCGAAGTGAGCGCGCCGCTGCTGGCCGGCCTCACCGGCATCAACCTGCTGGAAGTCGACGCGGCGGTGCGCTACTCGCACTATTCGACGGTGGGCGGCAAGGCCACCGGCAAACTGGGGCTGTTGTACCGCCCCGTGCATTCGGTGATGCTGCGCGGGACTTACTCGCAGGGCTTCCGCGCGCCGTCGATCCTCGAGCTGTACCAGGGCCAGCGCCAGACCAACTTCCAGTCGGTCGACCCCTGCAACGGCGGCGGCGCGGGCCTGGTCGGCTGCGCTGGCGTACCGGCCAGCTACAACCAGGGCCAGTTCAACAGCGGCCTGACGCGCGGCGTCACGGCCGGTAACACGGCGCTGCGTCCCGAGACCGCGGATACCTACAGCGTCGGCCTGGCCTGGACCCCGGACACGATCAAGGGCCTGAGCTTCACCGCCGACAAATTCCTGATCAAGGTGAAGGATGCGATCGTGGCCGAGACCGCGACCCAGATCATGCAGTCCTGCGCCAGCACCGGCGTGTTCTGCGACCTGGTGCAGCGCGCGCCGACCGGCGAGGTGGTGCAGCTCACGCAAGCGGTGGTCAACTTGTCGCGCCTTGAAGTGGCCGGCATCGACGCCACCGCGCGCTACATCTTCCCGGTCGGCGGCGCCAAGATCGACAGCGCGCTGGACCTGGCCTACCTCGACAAGTACCGCTCCTACGTGCCGCAGCCCGACGGCAGCGTGGTCGTGGACGACCGCGCCGGCAAGGGCGACCAGCCGCGTTCGACCTTTCCGCGCCTGAAAGGCCAGGCCGCGCTGCGCTACCTCGCCTCGAACTACACGCTGGGCTGGAAGACGCGCTACATCGGCAGCACCACCGACATCGCGAACAACCCTATCAACGGCGGCAAGACCGCGTCGGTGGTCTACCACGACCTGCAGCTCGGTTACGCGCTCCCCGGCGGCAAGGTCAACATCGCGCTCGGTGTGGACAATGTGTTCGACAAGATGCCGCCGCTGTCGGCCGCCAACAACCCGATCAACTTCGACATCTACACCTACGACGTGCGCGGACGCTATCTCTACGCCAAATTGGCCAGCAAGTTTTGACGATCGGGCCGACCATGCACGACAACAGGCAAGACCGAGTGCCGGTGCGGCGCTGGGCGCTCGATCCGGTAATGATGATGCTGGCCGCGCTGCTGGTGGCGATCGCGCTGACCTGGCTGATACCGTCCGGCGAGTACCAGCGCAAGGGCGGCTCCGAGACCGCGCTGGTGATCCCGGGCAGCTACCAGCCGCTCGGGAAGACGCTGTCGGCCGCGGCGCTGATGCCGTCGCCTGCGGCCTCGGAAGAGGCGAGGCCGGTCTCGCCGGCCGCACTGGTGACCGCGATTCCGGCCGGCCTGGCCAAGTCTTCGGGCCTGATCTTCATGATCCTGCTGCTGGGAGGGATGTTCGGCATCCTGCGCAGCTCGGGCGCGCTGGACGCCGGCATCGAACGGCTGCTGGTGGTCACCGGCGGGCGGGTCGGCATCGTCACGCCGGTGGTGATGATCGCGATCTCCGCCGGCAGCACCTTCCTCGGCCTGATCTCCGAATACCTCTTGATCATCCCGATCGTCTGCGCGCTGGCCGAACGCATGGGCCGCAGCCGCCTGTACGGCTTCGCCATGCTCACGCTGGCGGCCAAGGTCGGCTACCTGGCCTCGGTCACCAATCCGGTGGCGCTGCTGATCGCGCAGCCGATCGTCGGCGTGCCGGTGTTCAGCGGCGCCGGGCTGCGCTTCGCGATCTGGGTCGTGATGCTGGCGATCGCGATCGGCGTGGTGCTGCGCCTGGGCCGCGACGGCGAGCCGGTGGCGCCGCCCGCCGCCGGGGCCGAGCGTTTGTCGGCGCGCCACGTGCTGGTGCTGGCGATCGTCGGCGCCACCGTGATCGCGTTGGTGGTCGGCTCGTCCGAACTCGGCTGGCGCGACGCCCAATTCGCTTCGCTGTTCGTGGTGGCCGCGGTGCTGATGGCGTTCGCCGCCGGCATGGGGCCGC
>DASRXO010000297.1:0-2585 GCA_035654095.1 Telluria sp. | reverse complement strand
AAACCGGCTTCATGATGGGCCTCGAATACCTGACCGGCGGGACGATGGCGATCAGGGGCCGCAAGCTCAAGGTGATCGTCAAGGACGACCAGAGCAAGCCTGACCTCGGCCGCACCCTGCTGGCCGAAGCGTACGGCGACGACAAGGTCGACATCGCGGTCGGCACCAGCTCCTCCGGTTCGGCGATCGCGATGCTGCCGGTGGCGCTCGAATACAAGAAGGTGCTGGTGGTCGAACCTGCGGTGGCCGATTCGATCACCGGCGACAAATGGAACCGCTACATCTTCCGCACCGCGCGCAGCTCGATGCAGGAAGGCCTGGCCGCGGCCAGCACGCTGAAGACCGGCAGCGTGGCCTTCCTCGCGCAGGACTACGCCTTCGGGCGCGACACCGTCAAGGCCAGCAAGGAAGCGCTGAGCGCCACCGGCAGCAAGGCCAAGGTGGTGCACGAGGAGTACGCGCCGCCCGCCGCCACCGACTTCACCGCATCGGCCCAGCGCATCTTCGACGCGCTGAAAGACAAGCCGCAGCCGCGCGTGCTGAGCATCGTCTGGGCCGGTCCGCATCCGATGAACAAGATCGCCGACATGAAGCCCGAGCGCTACGGCATCGTGCTGGCGCCGAACGGGAACATCCTGCCGGTGCTGAAGACCTGGAAGAACTACGTCGGCACCGAAGGCGCGATCTATTACTACTACGCCTTCCCGAAGAATAAGATGAACGACTGGCTGGTGGCCGAGCACACCAAGCGCTTCAAGGCGCCGCCCGACATGTTCACCGCCGGCGGATTCGCCGCGGCCAGCGCCGTGGTCACCGCGCTGACCAAGGCCGGTTCGGGCGACAGCGAGAAGCTGGTCGCCGCGATGGAAGGCATGGACTTCGAGACGCCGAAAGGCAAAATGACCTTCCGCAAGGAGGACCACCAGGCGATGCAGGCGATGTACCACTTCCGCATCAAGAAGGACCAGAAGAACGAGTGGGACCTGCTCGAACTGGTGCGCGAAATCCCCGCCAGCGAACTGCCGGTGCCGGTCAAGAACAAGCGCTGACATGACGACGCCCTCCCGTCGTCCTCGCGAAAGCGGGGACCCATACGTCAGCTGCATGCCCACGCCGCATGGATTCCAGGCTGCGCGGGAACGACCGCGATGACGCCGTCCCTGTCGACCCGCGACCTGAGCATCCGCTTCGGCGGCCACGTCGCGGTGAACGCGGTGAGCGCGGACTTTTATTCCGGCACGCTGACCGTCATCGTCGGCCCCAACGGCGCCGGCAAGACCACCTACTTCAACCTGATGTCGGGCCAGTTGGCGGCCACTTCCGGCAGCGTGCACCTGAAGGGCGCGGACATCACGCGCCACGGCGCGGCGAAACGCACCGCGCTCGGCATCGGCCGCGCCTTCCAGCTGACCAACCTGTTCCCGCACCTGAGCGTGGCCGAGAACGTGCGGCTCGCGGTGCAGGCGCGCGCGGGCACCGGCATGAACATGTTCTCGCTCTGGTCCGGCCACACCGAGTTGATCGGACGCGCCGACCACTATCTCGAACGGGTGGCGCTGGCCGCACGCCGCGAGACCCGCGTGGCCGCCCTCTCGCACGGCGACAAGCGCAAGCTCGAAGTCGCGATCCTGCTCGCGCTCGAACCCGAGATCATGATGTTCGACGAGCCCACCGCCGGCATGAGCGTGGACGAAGTGCCGGTGGTGCTCGACCTGATCCACCAGGTCAAGGCCGAGCGCAACAAGACCATCCTGCTGGTCGAGCACAAGATGGACGTGGTGCGTTCGCTGGCCGACCGCATCATCGTGCTCCACAACGGCACGCTGGTGGCCGACGGCGAACCGGCCGCGGTCATGGCCTCGCCGATCGTCCAGGAAGCCTATCTGGGAACGCCCGAACATGCCTGAACCATTACTCACACTGAGCGGTGTCCACACCCACATCGGCGACTATCACATCCTGCAGGGCGTCGATCTGATGGTGCCGCGCGGCGGGCTGGCGGTGCTCCTCGGCCGCAACGGCGCCGGCAAGACGACCACGCTGCGCACCATCATGGGCTTGTGGAAGACCAGCCGGGGCAGCGTGCGCTTCGACGGCCGCGAGATCGGCGCGCTGGCCACGCCCGCGATCGCGCAGGCCGGCATCGCCTACGTCCCCGAAAGCATGGCCGTGTTCTCCGAGCTCACGGTGCGCGAAAACCTCTACCTCGCGGCGCGCAGCGCGCCGCTCGACATGGCGCGCGTGGAGTGGATCTTCGGCTTCTTCCCGGCCCTCAAAAAATTCTGGAATTACCCGGCCGGGAACCTGTCCGGCGGCCAGAAGCAGATGGTGGCGATCGCGCGCGCGATCGTCGAGCCGCGCAAGCTGCTGCTGGTCGACGAGCCGACCAAGGGCCTGGCCCCGGCCATCGTCCAGAGCCTGATCGCGGCCTTCCGCGAGCTCAAGGAAACCGACACCACCATCCTGCTGGTCGAGCAGAACTTCAACTTCGTCAAGACGCTGGGCGACACCGTGGCCGTGATGGACGACGGCCGCATCGTGCACGCCGGCGCAATGCAAGTACTGGCCGAGGACCACGCGCTGCA
>DASRXO010000296.1:0-3873 GCA_035654095.1 Telluria sp. | reverse complement strand
AAGCCCGCTTTCGGCCAGGCGCTTGAGCAAGTCCTGCTTGCCGTCGAACCAGTGGTGGGTCTTGGCCACTTTTTCGACGATCGCCAGGTCGACGCCGAGCGCCTTGCCGCTGTCGCGCAGCGCGCTCTTGGGCCGGTAGCTGATGACCACCGCGGCCAGCGCCGCGCGGTCGCGCCCGTATTTCTGGTAGATGTACTGGATCACTTCTTCACGCCGCTGGTGTTCGAAGTCGACGTCGATGTCGGGCGGCTCGTTGCGCTCGCGCGAGATGAAGCGTTCGAACAGCAGCTTGCCGTCGGCCGGATCGACCTCGGTCACGCCCAGGCAATAGCAGACCGCCGAGTTGGCGGCCGAGCCGCGGCCCTGGCACAGGATGCCCTTGCCGCGCGCGAAGTGCACGATGTCGTAGACGGTCAGGAAGTAAGGCTCGTAGCGCATGGCGGCGATCAGCTCGAGTTCGTGTTCGAGCTGCTGCTGGATCGCGGCCGGGATGCCTTGCGGGAAGCGGCGCTGCGCGCCCAGATAGGTTTCCTGGCGCAAGAAGCTGGCCGCGGTGTGGCCGGGCGGCACCACCTCGTCCGGATATTCGTAGCGCAGCTCGTCGAGCGAAAAGCTGCACAGGCGCGCGATGCGCAGGGTTTCGGCCAGCGGCGCGGCACCGTACAGATTGGCCAGGCGCAGGCGCGCGCGCAGGTGCTGCTCGGCGTTCTGGGCCAGCGCGTAGCCGCAGGCGGTGACCGGCTTGCCGAGGCGGATCGCGCTCAGCGTATCCTGCAGCGGCTTGCGCGAGCGTACGTGCATGCAGACGTGGCCGACCGCCGTGATCGGCAGCGCATGCTGCCAGGCCACTTCCTCGATGCCGGCGCGATGGGCGTCGTCGAAGGCGCGGTGCAGCAGGTTCAGGCCGATCCAGGCACGGCCGGGAAAGGTGGACGCCAGCCAGGCGGCCTGGGTGTGCAGGCGGTCGAGTTCGGCCGGCTCATGACCCGGATAGGCCGGCAGCAAGATCGCAAGGCAGTCCGGCATGCCTTGCAGGTGGGCTTGTGCGGGCGCCGGCGCGGCGAGGTCGGCCGGGGTGAGCCGGTAACTGCCCTTCGCGCCGCGGGTGCGTCCCAGCGTGATCAGTTCCGACAGGTTGCCGTAGCCATGGCGGTTCCGGGCCAGCAGGATCAGCGACAGCGCCGGGCTGGCGTCGGCATGCTGGAGGTGGAAGTGGGCGCCCACGATCAGCGGCAGCGCCGCCTTCTTCGCTTCGGCATGGGCGCGCACCACGCCGGCCAGCGAGCACTCGTCGGTCAGCGCCAGCGCCGCATAGCCGAGCTGCACGGCGCGCGCGACCAGCTCCTCGGCGTGCGACGCGCCTTGCAGGAAGGAGAAATTGGACAGGCAGAACAGCTCGGCGTAATCCGGCAGGCTCTGCGCTGGAGGCAGCGGCGGGGGCGGCATGGGGAAAACGCTATGTGAAGGAAGGAATCGGCATACTGTATAAAAAAACAGTATAACCCACCCACGAAACCGGGGACAGACCTCAATTTTGAATCTTTCCAAGTCGAGGTCTGTCCTCGTTTGGATTTTATGCACCAATTTCGTGCGTATAGCATGGGATACATGCCTTGCGCTTATATATTTATAACGTTGCCTTAACGCCACAGCTGAGCATCTTGCTCATCGTCTTAGTGATTAGAATGAAAATTTTTGATCCCGGAGACGCCGCGTGTTTACCCTCACAACATTACGAAAATCGGTACTCATCAGCCTGTACGGCAGCGCCGCACTCGCCGTCTTGACGCCCGCCGCCCACGCCCAGACTTCCTCCCAGCCCGCCGGGAATGACGCGATCCCCAGCGTCAGCGTGGTCGGCTCGCGCCGCGTGGCCACCGCCTCGGCCACCGAAACCGCGGTCCCGGTCGATTTCATCCCGATGACCAAGGCCGCCGAACAAGGCGGCCAGTTCGACCTGGCCCAGACCCTGACCTACATCTCGCCCTCCTTCAACTCGACCCGCCAGACCGGGGCCGACGGCGCCGACCTGGTCGACTCGGCCGCCCTGCGCGGCCTCGGCTCCGACCAGACCCTGGTGCTGGTCAACAGCAAGCGCCGCCACACCACCGCGCTGGTCAACCTGTTCGGCGCGCGCAACCGCGGCAACACCGGCACCGACATGAACGCGATCCCGCTGCTGGCGATCAAGGACGTGCAGGTGCTGCGCGACGGCGCCGCCGCCCAATACGGCTCGGACGCGATCGCCGGCGTGATCAATGTCGAACTCAAAAAGAGCCTCGGCTGCGAGAGCGTGCTCGGCGCCGGCATGTACTCCAAACACGACGGCAAGAATTACCTGGGCTCGGCCTACTGCGGCCTGGCGCTGGGCGGCGGCGTGGTCGGCATCACCGCCGAATACCTGGACCGCGGCCGAGCCTACATCGACCTCGAGACCGACCTCACCAGGGCCTGGACCTGACCGCATCGAACCGCATGAACCTCGGCGAGGGCAAGCTGACGACCTTCCTCGCGCTAAACGTCAGCAAGACCGAAGTGACCAATGTGAAGGCGCCGCCCGCGCTCAAGGGCTTCGAGGACGTGCTGCTGTCGGAGCGCGAGCGCCTGTTCATCGAACAGGGCGGGCCGCGCCACAAGGCCACGCTGGACTTCGATTACACGCTGGGCAAGGTGGAGACCGACTTCAAGATCATCCACTTCGGGCCGCAGACCCTGGGCACCTTCTCGGGCACCGCGGCCGGCGTGCCGAATGCGCATTACGAGGCGAAGACCTCGGCCGATTTGAGCTTCACGTATGCGTTCAGCGAGAAGACCAAGCTGACCGTCGGCGGGACGAATATCTTCAACGTCAAGCCGACGCCGCAGGATCCGAACGAGACCGACAACGGCTTCAAGTACGACAGCCTGCAGTTCGGTTTGAACGGCGCGGCCTATTTCGCGCGCCTGTGGCACAGGTTCTGATGGCGCGCGGCCCGTCGTTCTCCCCAGTGGGGAGGACGACGGCATTGCAACATGTCGCGGACCGGCCGCGGGCCGCTTATGCGAACTGGATCGTCGCGCTCAGGCCGCCGAGGCGCTCGGACTGGCCCAGCGTCAGCGTCGCACCATGGCGCTCGGCGATCGCCTTGATGATCGCCAGCCCCAAGCCGCTGCCCGCCGCTTCGCTGCCGGCGATCCGGTAGAAGCGGTCGAACACGCGCTCGCGCTCCTCGGCCGGGATCCCGGGCCCGCTGTCTTCCACCACCACCGTCTTGCCGGCGCAGACGCTCAGGTCCACCGTGCCGCCGGCCGGCGTGTACTTGACCGCGTTGTCGACCAGGTTGCGCAGCATGATGTTGAGCGCGTCCGCCTGGCCCTCGACGACCACCTCGTCGGCCTGCTGCAGTCCGAGGTCCACGCCCTTGGCCTTGGCCAGCCCCGCCATGTCGCCTACCGTGCGGCGCGCGATGTCGGCCAGCGCCACCGATTGCGCGCCCGCGCCGCCGGCCGCCGTCGCCTCCTGGCGCGCCAGCACCAGCAGCTGTTCCACCAGCCGCGTGGCGCGCTCGATGCCGGCCGTCAGACGCGCCACCGCGACCTCGCGCGCCTCGGCGCTGCCGGCGCGCTCCAGGCTCAGGACCTGCAGCTTGAGCGCGGCCAGCGGCGTGCGCAACTCGTGTGCGGCGTCGGCCACGAAATGCTGCTGCGCTTCGAACGCGGTCTTCACCCGGCCGAACAGCAGGTTCAACTCGTGCACCAGCGGCCGCACTTCGTCCGGCAGCCCGGCTTCGGACACCGGCGAGAGATCGTCGGCCTGGCGCGCCGCCACCTGCGAGCGCACCCGCGCCACCGGCTCCAGCGAGCGGCTGACCACCCACCACACCACCAGCATCA
>DASRXO010000295.1:0-2261 GCA_035654095.1 Telluria sp. | reverse complement strand
TGTTTGCTTTGTCTGTCATGTGATTTTTCCTCGTGATCCGATTATTTTTCTTTACCTTGCGCGAACAGCTCGTCGAGCTTCTTCTCGTAGTCGTGGTAGCCCAGGTAGTCGTACAGCTCCATGCGGCTTTGCATGGCCGGCACGACGTTCTTCTGGGTGCCCTCGGCGCGCAGCGTCTTGTAGAAATTGAGCGCGGCCGCGTTCATGGCGCGGTAGGCGCCGCAGCAGTACAGCGCGATGTCGACCCTGGCCGAGCGCAGCTCGTCGAGCGTGAACAGCGGGGTCGCGCCGAACTCGGTGAGGTTGGCGAGGATCGGCACCTTGACCGCGTCGCGCACCTGGCCGTACATCTCGAGCTTGGTGATCGCCTCGGGGAAGATCATGTCGGCGCCCGCTTCGACGTAGGCGCAGGCGCGGTCGATGGCGGCGTTCAGGCCCTCGACGGCCAGCGCGTCGGTGCGCGCCATGATCACGAAGTTCTCGTCGTGGCGCGCGTCCACCGCGGCCTTGATGCGGTCGACCATCTCCTCGGTGCTGACCACTTCCTTGCCGGGACGGTGGCCGCAGCGCTTGGCCGAGACCTGGTCTTCCATGTGCACCGCGGCGACGTCGGCGCGGATCATGTGGCGAATGGTGCGCGCGATGTTGAAGGCGCCGCCCCAGCCGGTGTCGATGTCGACCATCAGCGGCAGGCCGCAGGTGTCGGTGATGCGCTGGGCGTCGGTGATCACGTCGTCCATGGTGCTGATGCCGAGGTCCGGCATGCCGAGCGAGTTGGCGGCCACGCCGCCGCCCGACAGGTAGATCGCCTTGTAGCCGGTCTGTTCGGCCATGCGTGCGGTGTAGGCGGTGATGGTGCCGACCACCTGCAGCGGCGATTCTTCGCGGACGGCGCGGCGAAACAGCGCGCCTCTGGATTCCCTCATGGTGCTCTCCTGTTGGTAGGTACTCACCTTCTGTTGCAAGCGGCGTGCCATAGGAGGAAGCGGCAAAAAATCCCGTGGATTCAGGGGCTTGGCGCTCGCCTCGGCGGCGATCGTGTTTCATCTTTGTTTCATTTTGAAACGCCGAAACTGAAATGGATTATAATGAAACATGGCCTACCTTCCCGATAACGCCCCCGACAAACCGGTCATCTGGACCGTCTCGGTGTCGCGCCTGTCCGACCTGTTCCGCGACATCACGCTCGAGTACGACCATCTGGCGTCGATCGAGCCGGTCAACCTCGGCTTTGACGAGGCGGCGCGCCACATCCGCGAACGCATGGCCGGCGAACGCTGCGACGTGGTGATCGCGGCCGGCTCCAACGCGGCCTACCTCAAGGGCCGGGTCTCGGTGCCGGTGGTGATCGCCAAGGCCAGCGGCTTCGACGTGATGCAGGCGCTGGCGCGCGCGCGGCGCGTGTCGGACCGCATCGGGGTGATCACCTATCAAGCCCAGTTGCCCGAACTGGCCGAGTTCACCAGCACCTTCGGGATCAAAGTGGCGCAGCGCACCTACGTGACGGAGGAAGATGCGCGGGCCCAGATCAACGACCTGAAGGCGGCCGGCATCCAGGCCATCGTCGGCGCAGGGCTGATCACCGACCTGGCCGAGGAGGCCGGGCTGACCGGGGTGTTCGTCTACTCGGCGGCCTCGATCCGCCAGGCCTTCGACGATGCGCTCGAGATGGCGCGCCTGACCCAGCTCGAATCGAACCGCGTCCAGCGCACGGTGGTGGCCGACACGCTGCGCGCCAAGCACGGCTTGAACGATCTGCGCGGCGAATCGCCCGCGATGGAGGCGCTGCGCCAGTCGGTGGTGCTGTACGCGAAGTCGCCGGCGACGGTGCTGATCCGCGGCGAGACCGGCACCGGCAAGGAGCTGGTGGCGCAGGCGATCCATCGCGAGAGCCCGCGCAGCCTGGGCGCGAACCGGCCGTTCGTGGCGGTCAACTGCGGCGCGATCGCCGAGTCGCTGCTCGAGTCCGAGCTGTTCGGGCACGAGGAAGGCGCGTTCACCGGCGCGCGGCGCGGCGGCCATGCGGGGCTGTTCGAAGCGGCCCACCGCGGCACCCTGTTCCTCGACGAGATCGGCGAGATGCCGCTGGCGCTGCAAACCCGCCTGCTGCGGGTGCTGGAGGAACGCGAGGTGGTGCGGGTGGGCGGCACGCGGCCGATCGCGGTCAGCGTGCGCGTGATCAGCGCTACCCATTGCGACCTCGAACAACGGGTGCGCGAGGGACGCTTCCGGGCCGACCTGTTTTACCGGCTGGCGGTGCT
>DASRXO010000294.1:0-7701 GCA_035654095.1 Telluria sp. | reverse complement strand
CGCTCGGCGCGCGGCCGTTCGAGTACGCGCTGATCGGCATGGCGCCGCGCCCGTGGACGGCGGCCGATTCGCTGCTGGTGGTGTGGGCCATGTACTTCGACCTGCAGGGCAACCAGGAGCCGCGCGAACTGGCGCGCGGCTGGGTCCGCGATTCCACCACGCCCGAGCAGCGCGCCTTCCTGATGCCCGACGCCAGCCAGTGGGACGCGCCGCTCGACGCCGCGCAAGTGGCCGCGCCGGCCACGCCGATCCCGGCCGCGGCGCCGTCATGGTGGGGCCGGCGCCACGCCGGCGACAACGCCAACCTGGCCACGCTGGCCAGCGCCGACTTCATCGATTCGGTCGGCAGCAACAACTGGGCGCTGGCGGGCAGCCGCAGCAAGGACGGCGGCGGCGCCATCGTGTCCGACGATATGCACCTCGGGCTCCAGCTGCCGAATATCTGGTACCGCGCCACGCTGCAGTTCCCCGACGCGGCGGGCCACGGCACGCGGCGCATGACCGGCGTGACGCTGCCCGGCGCGCCGCCGGTGATCATCGTCGGCAGCAATGGCCATGTGGCTTGGGGCTTCACCAATGCCTACGGCGATTTCAGCGACCTGCTGATGCTCGATGCCGATCCCGCCAAGCCGGGCCAGTTGCGCACGCCCGCCGGCTGGGAGACCCCGGCCGTGCACCAGGAAACCATCCTCGTGAAGGGCGCGCCGGCCGAGCAGTTCACGGTGCGCGAGACGTCCTTAGGCCCGCTGCGCGAGGTCGACGGCCACACCTACGCGATCCACTGGATTGCACACTTGCCGGCCGCGCTGAACGCCAACCACCGCAAGCTGGAAAACACCGACACGCTCGAAGGCGCGCTGGCGGTGGCCGCGACGATGGGCATCCCGGCGCAGAATTTCGTGGCCGGCGACGACCGGGGCAACATCGGCTGGACCATCGCCGGCCTGCTGCCGCGCCGCGCCCGGCCCGGCCCCGCCTCGACCTTCCCGCTGGCCGCGGCCGACGCGGGCAGCACTTGGCAGGGCACGCTGGCCCCGAGCGAATATCCGACCGTGATCAACCCCGCCAGCGGCCAGCTGTCGACCTCCAACAACCGCCAGCTGATGGGGCCGGGCGCCGAGCTGCTGGGCGACGGCGGCTTCGATATCGGCGCGCGCAGCCAGCAGGTGCGCGACGACCTGCTGGCGCTGGGGCCGAAGACCGACCTCAAGGCGGTCTACGGCGTCGGCCTGGACGACCGCGCGCTGTTCATCGCGCCGTGGCGCGCGCGCGCGCTCAAGGTACTCGATGGCGCGGCGCTCGACGGACAGCCGCAGCGCGCCGAGTTCCTGCGCCTGCTGAAGACCAGCTGGAGCGGCCGCGCGAGCGTCGACTCGGTCGGCTACCGGCTGGCGCGCGGCTTCATGTGGGCCCTGTACGACCTGCTGTACGAAGGTGCGAACGGCGACATGGCCAAGCTCGATGCGAAGGCCACGATGGCCGCCGCCACCTCGCGCTGGCCGGTGGTGGTCGCGCGCTTGCTCGACGACCAGCCGGCCGCCTGGCTGCCGCCGGCCTATCCGAGCTGGCAGGCCTTGCAACTGGCGGCGATCGACAGGGTGATCGCCGACCTGAGCGCCGGCGGCAAGCCGCTGTCGGCCGCGACCTGGGGCGAGCGCAACACGGCGGCGATCGCGCATCCGATCGGCGCGGCCGTGCCTTTCCTGCTGCGCTGGCTGTCCGCGCCGCACGACCTGCTGCCGGGCGACGCCAACATGCCGCGCGTGGCGGGCCGCAATTTCGGCCAGTCGGAGCGGCTGACGGTCACGCCGGGCAAGGAGGAGCAGGGCGTCTTCAATATGCCGGGCGGGCAGAGCGGGCATCCGCTGTCGCCGTTTTTCCTGCGCGGGCATGAGGACTGGGTCAAGGGCACGCCGACGCCGCTGCTGCCGGGGCCGGCGCAGCATACGCTGACCTTGACGAACTGAGGGTTATTTGGCGACGGCGGCGATGGTCTCGGCGCACAGCTTGTGCAGCATCAGCGTGATCGACTCGTGCGGCGAAGGGTGGCCGAGGTAGAAGCCCTGCACCATGTCGCAGCCGTACTCCTCGAGCAGCACCAGCTGCTCGTCGGTCTCGACGCCTTCGGCCACCACCACCATCTTCAGGCCGTGCGCCATCGCGATGATGGCGCGCGTGATGGCCGCGTTCTCCGAGTCCTGCGGCAGGCCGCAGATGAAGCTCTTGTCGATTTTTAGTGCGCGCACGTCGAAGCGCTTGAGGTAGTTCATCGACGAGTAGCCGGTGCCGAAGTCGTCGATCGACAGGTAGACGCCGATGCCGCGCAACTGCTCCAGCGTGGCCATGGTGGCCTTGGCGTCGTCCATCAGCGTGCCCTCGGTCAGCTCGAGTTCGAGCAGGCGTGGATCGAGGCCGGTATCGTGCAGGGCCGAGATCACGATCTGGGTCAGGTTCTCGTCCTTGAACTGCTTGGCCGAGAGATTGACCGCCATCCGCACCGAGCGCTTGGTGCCCTTCTGCCAGGCGCGCGCCTGGGTGCAGGCGGTGCGCAGCACCCATTCGCCGATCGGCACGATCAGGCCGGTCTCTTCGGCCAGCGGAATGAACTCGGTGGGCGAGATGATGCCGCGCTCGGGATGGCGCCAGCGCACCAGCGCCTCGACGCCGACGATCTCGGTCGAACGTACGTCGATCTGCGGCTGGTACAGCAGGTACAGCTCTTCGTTCTTGAGCGCCTTGCGCAGGCCGACCTCCAGTTTCACGTGGCTCATGATCTGCATGGTCAGCGAGGAGCTGTATAGCTTGGCGTTGTTCTTGCCGCAGTTTTTGGCGTGGTACATCGCGGTGTCGGCGTACTTGAGCAGCGAGTTGCAGTCGTCGCCGTCTTCCGGGAACAGCGAGATGCCGATGCTGGCGGTGACGAAGATCTCGTGGCCCTCGATCAGGAACGGCCGGCGCATCGCATCCTTGACGCGCTGCGCGACGGTCAGCGCGTTCTCGACCCGTTCGAGGTCGGGGATCAGGATCGTGAACTCGTCGCCGCCCAGGCGCGCGAGGTTGTGCGACTGGTCGCCGCGCGACACCAGGTCGCTGGGCCGGATGGTCTCGCGCAGCCGTTCCGAAACGATCTTCAGCAAGTGGTCGCCGACGTTGTGGCCCAGCGTGTCGTTGATGCGCTTGAAGGCGTCGAGGTCCATGAACAGCACCGCGAACTTCTTGTTGCCCGCCTTCGAGCGGTGCAGCTCGCGCTCCAGCGTTTCGAGGAAGGCCTGGCGGTTCGGGATGCCGGTCAGGCTGTCGCAGTAGGCCAGGCGGCGGATCTGCTCCTCGGTGCGTTTGCGTTCGCTGATGTCGCGCACCAGCCCGAGCACCTCGCTGGCGCCGGTGGTCACCAGCCGCGCCTCGAAGTGTTGCACGTTGCCGAAGCGGACCAGCTCGTAATCGACCGAGCGCACCTGCTGGGTCGCCAGCACGCTGACCATCTGTTCGAGCAGGCGGTCGGCGATGTCTTTCGGGAGCACTTCGGTGATGTGCTTGCCGACGCAGTGCTCGGTGGGGAAGGCGGCGCCGGAGTCGTGGCCCTGTTCGTAGTCGAGGTAGAAGCCGTCGCGGTTGAGGCGGAAGAAGGTGTCGGGGATCGCCGCCAGCACCGCGCGGTTCTGGGCGTCCGCGATGCGCAGGCGTACGATGGCGTCGCTGGCGCGCAGCACATACAGCACGCGATGGCCGAGGATCGGCCAGTTGATCGGCTTCGAGACGAAATCGGTGGCGCCCACTTCATAGGCGTTGGTGACCGCTTCGATGTCGTCGCCGCCGGTGACCATGATGATCGGCACCGCGGCCCCGGTTTCGATGCGGCGGATTGCGCGGCAGGCCGAGAAGCCGTCCATGTTCGGCATGTCGACGTCCATCAGGATCAGGTCCGGCGCCATGCTCTGGAAGTAGGCCACGGCCTGCTTGCCGTCCTCCGCTTCGATCGCGTCGAGGCCGACCTGGCCGAGCATCTCGAGCATCAGCAGGCGCATCACGGGGTCGTCGTCGGCGACCAGCACGACGCCGCGTTTGGTGGAAGTGGGGGAGGCCATGTCAAGTTTCCTTCTCTAGGATGGCGCTGAGCGAATGCCGGACAGCCTGGAATTCCTGCTCCATGTCGGTGAGGATGCCGGACGCGCCTTCGGTGGTGTCGGTGCGGCCCAGGTGTTCCATCTCTTTGCACATCTGCGCCAGCGCCTCGGCGCCGACGTTGGCGCTGCTCGATTTGAGGCTGTGCGCGACCTTGCGCAGGTTGCCCGGGTCGCTCACCACGATCGCCTGGCGCAAGGTGCGCAGGTGCTGCGGGGTATCGTCGACGTAGGCCGCGATCACTTTTTGCACCAGCGCGTCGCCGCGGTCCTTGCTGAGGGCGCGGATATTGTCCAGCGCATGCAGGTTGATCACCTCGCGCTGCGCGGCCGGCGCGCGGTCGGCGTGGTGCGCGCCGGCGGCGCGCGCGGGCGCCGGCTCGTCGTCGTGATGCACGCTGGCGGCCAGCGGCAGCGCGATCCAGCGCCCGATCACGGCGCCCAGTTCCTGCTGCGTGAAGGGCTTGCTCAAGTAATCGTCCATGCCGGCCGCGAGGCAGGATTCGCGGTCGCCCTGCAAGGCGTTGGCGGTGATCGCGATGATCGGCAAGGTGCGCGCGCGGCCCTGCTCATGCTCGTGGCGGCGGATTTCGGCGGTGGCCGCGAAGCCGTCCATCACCGGCATCTGGCAATCCATCAGCACCACGTCGTAGTCGCCGGCGCGCACCGCCTGCAGCGCCTCGCCGCCGTTGCGCGCGACCTGCACTTGCAGGCCGAGGTGGTCGAGCATCGCGTTGGCGACTTCGACGTTGACCGGATTGTCTTCGGCCAGCAGCACCTTGCGCCGCACGCGGGCCGGCGCGGCGCTCCCGCGCACGGCCTCGGGCGGAAGCGGCGGCGCGGCCTGCGCCAGGGCGGCCGGCATGCGCTGGCGCGTGACCAGGCACTCGAACAGATCGGCCGCGCGCGCCGGCTTGATCAGCTGATAGGCCACGCCGGCCTCGCGCCGCTGCACCGGATCGGCGGCCTGCCGGTCGCTGCTGACGAGCAGGATGCGGGTCGCGCGCAGCGCCGGGTCGGCCTTGATGCCGGCCGCCAGCGCGAGCCCGCTGGTGCCCTGCAGCGCCATGTCGAGGATCGCGGCGTCGTAAGGCCGGCCCGCGGCGGCCGCCGCCAGCAAGCGCTCGACCGTCTCCATGGCGCTGGCCGCGCTGTCGCTGGCCACCTTCCAGGCGGCCAGTTGCCGCTCCAGTTCCGCGCGGCTTTCCTGATGTTCGTCGACGATCAAAACGCGCAATCCTTCGTTGGTATTTACCGGCGCGCCGGGCTCGTCGGGATCGACGCGGCGCTTGTCGAAACTTACCGTGAACCAGAAAACCGAACCTTGCGTTAAAGCATTATCGACGCCAATTTTTCCGCCCATCAACTCGACCAACTGCTTCGAGATCGCCAGGCCGAGCCCGGTGCCGCCGTACTTGCGGGTGGTCGAATTGTCGGCCTGGGAGAAGGCCTCGAAGATGCGGCCGCGCGCCTCGCGCGAGACGCCGATGCCGGTGTCGTGCACCTCGAAGCGCAGGCTGACCGCGGGGCCGTCCTCGCCGATCACCCGGACCCGGGCCAGGATCTGGCCGCGGTCGGTGAACTTGATGGCGTTGCCGAGCAGATTGGCCATGACCTGGCGCAAGCGATTGGGGTCGCCGCAAATGGCGATCGGGATGTCGTTGGCGATCTCGAAGTCGAGCCCGATGCCCTTGGCCTGGGCCTGCGGCGTGTAGACGTTGTTGATGTCGTCGAGCAAGTCCCAGAGGTTGAAGTTGATGTATTCGACGCTCAGCTTGCCCGCCTCGATCTTGGAGAAGTCGAGGATGTCGTTGATGATCACCAGCAGGTGCTCGCCCGAGCGCTTGACCAGCTTGGTGAAGTTGCGCTGGCTCTCGCTCAGCGGCGTGCCGAGCAGCATTTCGGTCATGCCCAGCACGCCGTTCATCGGGGTGCGGATTTCGTGGCTCATGGTGGCCAGGAAGGCGCTCTTCGCGCGGCTGGCCGCTTCGGCCGCGTTCTTGGCCTTCTCCAGTTGTTCGGTGCGCACGCCGACCTGGCGTTCGAGCTCGTCGCGGTGGTGGGTCAGGGCGGCGCCGCGGCCTTCGATCTGGGCCAGCATGTCGTTGAAGCTGTCGATCAGGCTGCCCAGCTCGTCGGTGCGTTGGTGCGCGATGCGCAAGGTGTAGTTCTGGCTGGCCGAGACCTTTTGCGCCGCGCCGATCAGCTTGGCGATCGGGTCGGCGATGCTGTTCTTGAAGCGGCTCGCCAGCAGCAGCGCCACCAGCAGCGAGGCGCCCATCGCGGTGCCGATCACGCCCAGGCTCTTGAGAATGTCGAGCCACATATTGGTCAGGTCGGCCTCGATCATGACGGTGCCCAGCTGTACGTTGTTGCCGGTCACCGGGCGGTACAGGCGCATGCGGGTCGACCAGACGGTGGCGTCGCGCGCATTGGCGGCGGCCAGCGCCTCCTCGCCGGGCAAGCGGGCGGGCGGGTTGTCGGCCGCCGCGTCGGCGTCGTCCTCGCCGCGCCCGGGCGGGCTGTAGCGCGCGAACAGCCGGCCCTTGCGGTCGTACAGGGCGGCGGCCGAGATTTCTTCCTTGGCTTTGAGGGCGGCCAGCGCGGCCTGGGCCTGGCGCGGGTTATTGAAGATCAGGGCATCGACGCTGTTGGTGCCGATCACGCCGGCGAACGACGACAGCTGCATGCCCTCGTCCTTGCGGTGATTCAGCACCGAGGTCACGGCGAAGGCGATGAAAACGAAGAGCAAGGCGGTCCCCGTCGACAAAAACGAAATGATCGTCAGTTTCTGGTTCAGGCTCGAACGTTCGAAGCTCAGCATGGGGCGACCCCGCGGAAGCTGCATTGAGTTTGTGCGGCAACGACTGCAATTCCAGCAGGAAAAATATACGGCAACGCCCCCGGCAGGCATTGAGCGCGCGCAAACGTGCCGGACAGATGGGGAACGACAAAAAAAAGGACGCCGTGCTTGGGCGTCCTTTTGTTGGCTAGCAGCAACCGCCGCGTTTGCCGGCGCCGCCGTAGCGGGCCTCCTGGCGTTCTCGGAAGAATTCTTCGTAATTCATCACGGGAGCGCCCGGGTGGGTCTTCTCCATGTGCCCGAGGTAGGCGTCGTAGTCGGGCAGGCCGACCATCAGGCGCATGCTCTGCCCGAGGTAGCGGCCGGCCTGCGCCAGTTCGCTGAACATGATCAGGCCTGCGCCAGCGGCGCAGCAACGAACGGCGTTTCCTTCGCGCTCGGGCCGCTGCGGGCGCGCGCCGCCAGCGCGGTGCGGATGCCGAAGCCCAGCACCGCCACCACCACGAACATGAAGAAGCCGGCCAGCGACGCATCCAGGTAATCGTTGAACACGATCTGCTGCATTTGCGCCACGGTCTTGGCCGGCGCCAGGATCGTGCCCTGGTCGAGCGCGGCCTGGAATTTCCGGGCATGCGCGACGAAGCCGACCTTGACGTTGGCGTCGAAGATCTTTTGCCAGCCGGCGCTCAGGGTGCAGGCCAGCAGCCAGGCGGTGGGCGCCATCGTGACCCAGGCGTACTTCGCCCGCTTCATCTTGAACAGCACGCAGGTCGCGAG
>DASRXO010000293.1:0-2486 GCA_035654095.1 Telluria sp. | reverse complement strand
CGAGACCGGCGATTTCTTCGCGCGCGACCGCGAGATGGCCGAACCCGCGTCGGGCGATCTGCTCGCCGTCATGACGGCGGGCGCTTACGGCGCGGTGCAGGCCGGGACCTACAACACCCGCGCCCTGGTGCCGGAAGTGCTGGTCAGGGATGCCGAATGGGCATTGGTGCGGCCGCGGCTCGACGCCGATGCCTTGATCGCGATGGACCGGCTTCCCAACTGGCTTTAGGCGCTCGTTTCGCCCGCGACAGGGCGCCGCATAAGTCCTTCCGCTTGTGGCCGAAAAGGACCATCGCGGCCTGAAATTTGCTTTACTTCACGGCATAACTTGCGGGCATTGCTTGTTAGCCCCGGCCAAATCAAGCTATGGCTGACGACCGGAGAAGCAGGTGAACGACCGACCTACGGTTCCCGAGGCCGAGATCAGCCCCGCGATTGGCGCGCAAGTCGCCGACTCCCTTCTGGCGCGCGCGCTGCGCCGCGCATGGTGGACCATTCTCTGGGAGCGGCTCTGGCCGGCTGTCGCCTCGGTCGCGGTCGCCGTTGGGATATTCCTCGTCGTGTCGTGGGCGGGCCTGTGGCTCGTGCTGCCGCCGATGGGGCGCGCGATCGCGCTGTTCGTCCTGATCGTGCTGGTCGCGGTCGCAGCGGTTCCGCTGCTGCGTTTCCGCCTGCCGAGCACTTTCGACGGGCTGCGCCGCCTCAATCGCGGCAGCGGCTTGGCGCACCGCCCGGCGACCGCGCTCGCCGATGAACTTGGCGCCGGCGAGCAGGATCAGGTGTCCCGCGCGCTCTGGCGTGCGCATGTCGAACAGGCATTGCGCGCCGCGAACGCGCTGAAAGCTGGGACGCCGCGGCCGCGCCTGCATCTGTTCGATCCGGTCGCGGTACGCGCGCTGGTCGTGCTGCTCGTCGCCGCGACGTTCTTTGCGGCGTCGGGCGAACGCGTGAAGCGCATCACCGCGGCGTTCGACTGGGCCGGCGTCGTGCAGGCGAAGAACTTCCGCGTCGACGCCTGGGTGACCCCGCCGGTCTATACCGGCAAGCCGCCGCTGATCCTGCCCGGCATCCGCGCCGGCGAGCCGCATCAAGCCTCCACGGTGCAAACGGTTCCGGCCGGCAGCGTGCTGGTGATCCGCGCGAGCGGGGCGAACGGACTTCATGTCGTCACCTCGGGCGGCATCGCGGAAGCAAGCCGCGAAGGCGCGCCGCCGCCGCCGGCCGGTACCGAGGAGCACCGCTACACCATCACCGATCGCGGCACCGCGACGCTGAAAGGCGCGCTCGACGAGGATGTGACGTTCACCTTCGCGGCCATTCCGGATCGCGCGCCGACCATCGCACTGACCAAGGAGCCGGAGCCGCAGGCGCGCGGCTCCCTGCAACTCGCCTACAAGATCGAGGACGACTACGGCGTGATCGGCGCCAACGCGAATTTCGCGCTGAAGCAGAAGGCCGCACCCGACGGGCGCGCGCTGCGTCCGCTCTACGGCGCTCCGGACTTTGCGCTGGCGCTGCCGCAGGCGCGCACGCGCAACGGCGCCGGGCAGACCACCAAGGACCTCTCGGATCATCCGTGGGCCGGCGCCGAGGTGACGCTGACGCTGACCGCACGCGACGAGGCCGGCAACGAGGGATCGAGCACGCCGACCGAGTTCAAGCTCCCGGAACGCGTGTTCGTGAAGCCGCTCGCGCGCGCGCTGATCGAGCAGCGCCGCATCCTGGCGCTCGACGCCGAGGCGAAGCCGAAGATCCTGCAGGCGCTCGAAGCGCTCTCGATCGCGCCCGAGCGCTTCATGCCGCAGCTCTCGCATTATCTCGGACTGCGCTCGATTTTCTTCGAACTCACCCGCGCGAAGTCCGACGACCAGTTGCGCGACGTCGTGGGACGGCTGTGGTCGATGGCGGTGACCATCGAGGACGGCATGCTGTCGGATGCCGAGGCCGCGCTGCGCGCCGCGCAGGAGGCGTTGCGCCAGGCGCTGGATCGCGGCGCGACCGACGAGGAGATCAAGAAGCTGACCGACCAGCTGCGCGCGGCGCTCGACCGCTTCATGCAGGCGCTCGCCGAGCAGATGAAGCGCAATCCGCAGCAGCTCGCCCGCCCGCTCGATCCGAACACCCGCATGCTGCGGCAGCAAGACCTCAAGAGCATGATCGACCGCATGGAGCAGCTTGCACGCTCCGGCGCCAAGGACGCGGCGAAGAAGCTGCTCGAAGAGCTGCAGCAGATGCTCGAAAACCTGCAGATGGCCCAGCCGGGCCAGCAGGGTGACGACATGGACGACGACATGATGTCGGCGCTCGACGAGCTCGGCAACATGATCCGCGAGCAGCAGAACCTGCGCGACAAGACCTTCCGCCAGGGCCAGGAGCAGCGGCGCAACCAGCAAGGCCAGCAGGGCCAGCGCGGACAACGCGGCCAGCAGGGCCAACAAGGCCAGCAGGGGCAGCAGGGCGATCCGAGCCAGTTCGGCGAACTGCGG
>DASRXO010000292.1:0-2234 GCA_035654095.1 Telluria sp. | reverse complement strand
GCCGCTGAACAGCACCAGTGCGGTATCGGTTTGCAGCATCGTTATGATTTTCCGAATGTTAGGCGTTCGCCATCATTTTTGCCGATCCGGTAAGATGCCCTCAGCATTTTCCCGAACGGAGCCACATGTTTTTCGCATCAGCAGATCAGCAATCGGCGCAGGCGCTCCGTTGTCCACGAATTTTGGCACAAATCGCGCTGGCCGTGTTCACCTTGCTGCCCGCTGCCGCTCTGGCGCAGCAGGGCGTGAGCTACACGGTGCGGATCGATGCGCCCGCACCGCTCGACGAGCTGCTGCGCAATAACCTCGACCTGGTGCGCTGGCGCGGCAATCCGCGCCTCGACCGCGACCAATTGCAGCGGCTGGTCAAGGCCGCGCCCGAGCAAGTCAAGACCCTGGTCGCGACCGAGGGCTACTACGCGCCGCGCGTCACGGCCAGCCTCGACACCGGCGGCGCCGAGCCGGTGGCGCGGGTGGTGGTCGATCCCGGCCGGCCGGTACTGGTCGGCGACGTCGACCTGGTGCTGCGCGGCTTCGAGCCGCTGACGCCGGGTACGCAAGCGTTCGACGCCGCGGCGCTGCGCCAGCACTGGTCGCTGCCGGCCGGGCGCCGCTTCCGCACCGCCGACTGGGAACAGGCCAAGCGCGGCCTGCTGCGCCAGGTGATGCAGACACGCTACCCGCGCGCGCAGCTGGCCGAGTCGAGCGCCACGGTCGATCCCGACGTCTATCGCGCGCTGCTGCGGGTGGTGCTCGACAGCGGCCCCGAGGCGCGCTTCGGCGGCGTGCGGGTCGAGGGCCTGCAGCGCTATCCGGCCGCCGTCATCAACAACCTGAACCAGATCAAGCCGGGCGACGAGTACAGCGAGGCCGCGCTGCAAGCCTACCAGGCGCGCCTGCAGGACACCGGCTACTTCAGCGGCGTGGACGTGAGCGCCGACATGAGCGGCGTGCTGGACGAAGACATCGCCAACCTGACCGCGGAGCAGCAGGCCGCGCGCAAGACCGCACCCGGCGATCCGCTGGTGCTGCCGGTGCTGGTGCGCGTGACCGAGAACAAGCGCCGCAACGTGGCGCTCGGCGTCGGCTATTCGACCAACACCGGCAACCGCGCGCAGGTCAACTATGACGACCTCAACGTGTTCGGCCTGCGCATGAAGAGCAACATCATCCTCGAGACGCGGCGCCAGACCGCGCGTACCGACTTCTACTTCCCGACCACGCCGAAGGGCTACAACGACAGCTTCGGCGCCGGCTTCGAGCGCACCGACGTGAACGGCGAACTCACCAGCGTGTCGACCGCCGCCGTCAAGCGCGGCTGGGGCTCGCCCCTGCTCGAGCGCAGCGTGACGCTCGAATACCTGAGCGAGGTGCGCACCGTGGCGGGCCTGCCGACGACCAGCAGCAAGAGCGTGCCGCTCACCTACAGCATCACCAGGCGCGCGCTCGACAACCTGCTGGTGCCGACCAGCGGTTACGTGGTCAACGCGCAGCTGGGCGGCGCGCTGCTGCCGGTGCTGACCGACGAACGCTTCATCCGCGCCGCCGCACGCTTCGTCACCTATCGCCCGGTCGGCGCCAGCGGCACCCTGGTGCTGCGCGGCGAGGCCGGCGCGCTGGCGTCGAGAGAGAAGGCCGGCGTGCCGAGCACCTACCTGTTCCGCGCCGGCGGCGACCAGTCGGTGCGCGGCTACGGCTACCAGCAACTCGGCATCCAGGAGGGCACGGCGATCGTCGGCGGCCGCTACATGGCCACCGCCAGCGCCGAGTACCAGTACTGGTTCAAGCCGCCGTGGGGCGTGGCGGTGTTCTACGACGCCGGCAATGCGGCCGATACGATCAAGGACCTCAAGCCCAAATCGGGCTATGGCGTAGGCGCCCGCTGGCGCAGCCCGGTCGGGCCGATCAACGTCGACGTGGCATACGGCCATGCGGTGAAAAAAATGCGCCTCCACTTCTCGCTGGGATTTACTTTCTGATGGACGCCGCCGATCGCACCACCGCTCCCGCCCCGCGCCGCTGGCCGCGCCGCGTGGCCGCCGGCGTCCTCATCGCCGGCGCGCTATTCGGCGGCGCCTACTGGCTGCTGGGGCGCGAGTCGACCCTGCAAACGCTGGTGCGCAAGATCGCCGATGCGAGCGGCGGCAGCCTGCAGGTGAGCGGCGTGAGCGGGTCGCTGTACGGCGCGATGCATCTCGGGCATGTGGTGTACCGCAGTCCGACCCAGCTCGTCA
>DASRXO010000291.1:0-3021 GCA_035654095.1 Telluria sp. | reverse complement strand
CATCGACTTCGTGGCCCACGGCGACACGGAGTTCGTTCTGGGCTCTGCCGTGAAGCATCCGCACGAGCTGGTGATGGGCTATTACTCGGTGCACACGAGCGAGGCGGCGCTCGCACAAGGGGAGGCCGAGATACAGCGCATCGGCACGCGTCTGCGGAAAGAGGGGCAGCTGACCTAGCTGTGAAGATTCAAACCATCAGTTGCAAGGCGAGGCCGCCGAGCGGCGCAAGGGCGGTTAACCAAGCGGGTTAGCGGACCTCATTGATGGTGGAGTGGGAATGATTTGATGTCTGGCGACAGCCGGCATCGACAGGCATGCATCACGTGTCCTGCGCGACGCCACACCGGCGGCTGGAGCGCCGGTGGCGGTCAGCGACGCGGCGAGTCGGCCAAATCGAGCAGCAACTGTCGGCGCCCGTCTTTCAATATTTCGTCAGCCAGGTCCGGATCGGCGTCGACCACTGCGCGCGACAGCATCAGGGTCCCAACCAATTGACTTAAGACCGAAATAGCCTTCCTTCTGCGTTCTCTTTTATTTGTACCGTCGAGCGCATCGGCGAGGCAATCAAGATTCGACGCCACCCCCTCGGCGTAGGACATGCGCGCCCCCGCGCTCAGTCGCCGGACGTCGCCGGCGAAGGTGGACACCGGGCAGCCGGAATCAATGGCGGCCCTGTGATCGGCGGATAGATACCAATCGATCTGGCGCTTGATGGGATCGACCCCCAGCGCCTTGGACTGTTCGATGGCTGCGATCAGTCGATGTGCGCCGTCCTCCATGGCCTTGTTCATCACTGCGGCCACCAAGGCATCTTTCGACTCGAAATGGTTGTAGAAGCCGCCCTGGGTGAAGCCTGCAGCCTTGGTCAGCTCGGTCAGTCCCACCGCATCGACGCCGCGCTCGCGGAAGAGCTTTTCCGCGGCAGCAATGATCGTCTGCCGATTTTCAATGGCTTGTTGCCTCGATACACCCATGGTTTTTCTCCTAGTCGGCGATTCGCTATTTGGCATTTTCCCACAAAACGATGGTGAACGCCATTGACATTGGCCGGCGGCGCAACTAAGATGAAAAAATCGATGGTGGTCACCATCGTGATGGGCCGATGGTTCCTGCAATCGAACATTTGGAAAGGAAAATCTCATGTCAAAGACCACACCCGAACAAAACAAGGCGCTCGTGCTCGAGGCGTTCGACACCCTGTTCAACAAACGCGACTACCAGGCGGCCCTTGGTTTTTGGTCGGATAACTACCTCCAGCATAGTGCGCACATCGAAGCGGGCCGGGATGGCCTCTTCGGATTGGTTCGCGGCCTCCCCGCG
The DNA here is from genome assembly GCA_035654095.1 of Telluria sp. Lineage (GTDB taxonomy): Bacteria > Pseudomonadota > Gammaproteobacteria > Burkholderiales > Burkholderiaceae_D > Telluria_A. The sequence goes on along the minus strand of DASRXO010000291.1, from coordinate 1,700 downwards.
ACGCTGCGCTACGAGCATGCACTGATTGTCGCGGAAGGCGACTACGTCATCGTCCATGGCCGGTTTTCGGGTATCGGTCGCCCGGCCGCATGGATCGCCGCCGATGTCGTCAGGATCGAAGATGGCCGCCTGGCCGAACACTGGGATGTGCTTCAAGACGAAGCGACGCAGGCGGAATCGAGGAGTGGACTACCGATGTTCGGCGATCGCTTTCCCGCTTGATGCAGGCCAGTCCACGCCATCGGGCCATTGGCGCGACCAGCATAGTTGACTTTCAATCGGAGCATTGACGATGAAAAAACTGCAAGACAAAGTTGCCGTCATTACGGGCGGTACCTCGGGCATTGGTTTGGCGAGCGCGCAGCTGTTTGTGAAGGAGGGCGCGCACGTCTTTATTACGGGGCGCCGTCAAAAGGAACTGGACGAGGCCGCAAAGATAATCGGCTACAACGTCACCGGCGTGCAAGGCGATGTCGCCAACCTGGCCGACCTGGATCGGCTTTATGAAACCGTGGCAAAGAAGGGCCGAATCGACATCCTTTTCGCCAACGCCGGCTACGGCGCGTTTGCCCCCTTGGAAGGCATGACCGAGGAGCACTTCGACGGGCTGTTCAACACCAACGTGAAGGGTACCTTGTTCACGGTGCAAAAGGCCTTGCCTCTATTGAACGACGGTGCCTCCATCATCCTTACTGGCTCGGTTGCGGGCGTCAAAGGCACGCCGAATTTTGGGGTCTACGCTGCGACGAAGGCGGCTGTCCGCAGTTTCGTCAGAGCCTGGACCGTTGAGCTGAAGGACCGCCGCATCCGTTCAAATGTCCTCAGCCCGGGTCCGACTGAAACACCGGCGGTGGGGCAGCAGCCCGCGGATGCGATTGCCCGGATTGTGTCGACCATCCCGATGGGGCGCATGGGCACGCCTGAAGAAATCGCCAAGGCTGCCCTGTTCCTTGCGTCCGATGACTCCAGTTTTGTTACGGGTATCGAATTGTTCGTCGACGGTGGGCGCGCGCAGATCTGACGGCTGCCAACAATCAAGGTCTGCAGCCTCTCTTGCGTCGTCGCTGACGAAGCACGCCGGAAAGCAGGACCAATCACGAATAAGGTGGCCGCCGAAAGAATTAGCGAATTAATGCTAGAGTACCCGCCGAGCTCGACCAATCGATTCGAGAAGCGCTCGGTCAGTAGCAAGCAATGAGAGCGGACTGCGTAACAGAAAGCGGACCGTGGGCAAATGCCCCGGTCCGCTTTTTGTCGCGCGCTGCGGAATCAAATTTTTTTAAAGAAAGTTAAGGATGTACATGAAAGAGAATCAAGCGTCGCCCCTCCGGTCCTGGCTGTCGGTGGTCTCGGTCGCCATCGGTGCCTTTGCCTTCGTGACGACGGAATTTTTGCCGGTCGGGCTGCTGCCCCAGATCGCGCGCGACCTGGGCGTGTCGCCCGGCACCGCCGGCTTGATGGTGACGATCCCGGGCATCATCGCCGCCATCTCGGCGCCGGCCATGATGGTGGGGGCAGGGCGCGTCGACCGCCGCATCATCCTGCTGGCATTGTCGGTCATGCTGCTGGCGTCCGACCTGATCTCCGCCTTCGCGCCGAATTTCGGCGTGATGCTGCTGGGGCGTGCGATGCTGGGTGCCTCGCTGGGCGGCTTCTGGACGCTGGCGATGACCGCCTCGGCACGCCTGGTGCGGCAGCAG
>DASRXO010000290.1:0-3260 GCA_035654095.1 Telluria sp. | reverse complement strand
ATGGTGTCCCCCGCGCTCAGCGTGTCGATATTCGTTTCCGCGCCCAGCACCACGTTGCGCCCGCTGCCAACGACGACGCCGGCCGGTCCGCCCACGGCGACGAGCGGCGCGCCGCCAGCGTCCTTGGCCACGTTGCTGCCGCCGTCCAGCTGGGCGAGCCGTTCGATCAGCTGGGCCAATTCCGGTCCGTTGGCATCGTCCTGGGCATGCGTGGAGGCCAGCTTGGACAGCTGCTCACCCAGCTTGCTCAGGGCATCGAACAAGCCGTTCAGTTCGTCGCGGTCGAGCTGAGCACCATCGTCGCCGGGACTGGCCTGCGCCGTGATGAGCACGCCCCTGCCACCGCGAACTGCAACAGCGTGGTCGCTGCGCAGTTCGGCGCCTTCGCCGCGCGGCGCGCCCGTGCCAGCCGCCCGCGGCGCCGTCAGCCAGCCAAGATTGAGTTGGCTGGCTGCGTGATCGCTGGCCAGCTGGGCGCTGATCTGGCCCGGCGTATCGTCGAGGCGCAGCTGGTTGCCACGCGCGCCGCGCACCTCGCGGCTGCGCAGGCCAGCCAGGTAGCGGTTACCCGGCAGGGCACCGCGCGCGCTCAGCGCGACCGGTGGCGCGGGTCGGTTGTACAGTTGGCCGACGATGATGGGTCTGTCGGGGTCATCGTCGATATAGGCGATCAGCACCTCGTCCTTTGGTCTGGGAAGAAAGCTGGCGCCAAACTGGCTAAAACTGCCGGGACCGTTGCCGGCCCAGACGGTCGCCACGCGCACCCACGCCGAGTCGGCGTCGGTGTCGGAGGCGCCGGCGCCACTCGCGTGCGCGTGATCGGGCGCGCGGGTGCCGGGAAAGCGCACCTTGACGCGGCCGAGCGCGTCGCAATGCACTTCCTCGCCGCCGGGGCCCACCACCACGGCGCTGTGCATGCGTGCGCGCGGCACGTCCACCCGTGCGTCGAACGCAGGAACGATGCGGATGCCGCGCCGCGAGCAGGTGAAATTGAGGCGGAAGGGTTGGCCGTCGCCATCGTCGGCCACGGCAGATGCGGCCTGCGGCGTCGGCCAACCGTTGCGCGCGAAGAGGCGGCCTACCCGCCCGTCCAGCGCCTTTGGCAGGTTGTTGCGCGCCTCGAGCTGGAATGATGTGATGATGAACTGGCGCGCATCGTCGTCGTGGGTGTCGATTTCGGCGTGGCCGTCGAGGGTGATCCATTCGCCGATGCGCAGATCGCGCACGGTGCTCTCGCCATGGAAATACTTGGCCGCGTAGTCGCAGCGGGCCATGCGTGCCCGGCTCAGCTCGCCATGGTCGGCATTGCTGTCGCCCACATGGGGCGTCTCGATGCGGTAGTCGTCGATCTCGGCGGCCAGGCGGTTGCCACGCCCGCCCTGGTCCATCCGGCTGCGCGCGCTGGCGCTCATGAACTGCTGGGACAGCGGGTCGCCGTAGTCCCAGCTGAAACTGGTGAAGCTGCCCGGTCCCAGCGTGCGCACGGCGCCCCAGGCGGTGACGGTGTCGCGCTCTTCGGTGGCGTCGGCGCGGTGGTAGCGTACGGTGCCGGCGGCGTTCTCCTTCAGCCGGCGCTGCTCGTCGAACATGACCAGCGTGTGCACGGGCGCGTCGTGGTCATCGTCCGCGCCCGACATCGCGCGGCCGGGGCGGATGTGCCAGGCGATGCCGCGCCGCCTAAGCAGACGGCGCACGAAAGCCGTGTCCGACTCATTGTACTGGTGCGTGAATGCGCGCGCGGGGAAGGCATGTTCCTGCAGTTCGATCGAGAACTTGAATTCGAAGGCAACAGCCAGCAGGGGACTGCGCTGGCGCCATTCGCCAAGGATGACGGCGATAATGTCGAGCTCGTTCTTGTCGATGAACACGCGCGTGTTGGCGCCCAGGTCCAGCACGCCCGACATGGCGTCGCGCAGCACCAATTGGTAGGTGGCCAGGCCGCCATCGCTCTGGCCAGCGCACGCTTGTGTGATGATGCCGCAGACGCCGTGCAGTTCGCTCTTGTCTGTCACGAACTGCAGTTCCGCAGCGAGACCGATGAAGCTTTTGAGAGGCAATGCGGCCGAGGGAGCGACGCACAGGATCTGATACGTCAGGCCTTCGCAGATGGCCTCGGAGCCGATGACGCGCTGAGGCAGCAGGACCCGATCGGATATGCCATCGGGGAAGGACACGCGCAGACGCAGTGCGCGATTGGCTGTGCTCAAATCCTGGCCGGACAGCATGAGGTTGACCAGATCGTTGACGTTTTCCATCTTCTCTCCCAGTTGATGTTGCGAGGGCCTGCGCTAGATCGACGAGATCAGCATCGCGCCACAGGCGGTTTCGTCGTTGTGGTAGGCGACGAGTTTGCCGTGGTGCTTTCGATCGCCTTGCGCCACATTGATCGCGAATTTTCCCTTGCACGTTGGGCAGTACGTCATGTGGTCTTGCAGTGCGACCGCCTTGCCCAGCACCGTGAACGTGTCGCTGGCGGTGATGACTTGACCGCCGTGCGTGGTCTTGTCACCGAGGCGAATCACGCCTCTACCTTTCGAATCCTTCATTGCCTTTTCTCCTTTACGCCATCGTCGATAATTCGCTCGGGATGGGTGTGCGCGCAGCCATCAAGCGGCAGCGCTGCTGGCATCGGCGGCCCCATCGTTTTCCGCGATGAGCCTTTTCGGGCTGCCGAGAAACCCCTTTCGATAGCGCCAGTAGCCTGTCGTTTCAAGTAGCTTGTGATCGAAGCCGGCAAGGGAATCGTGGACGTAGAGGTCGAACATCTTGTGCAGCCGTGCATCGGTGGGCGGCGCTGCCTGGGCGATGGACAAGACCGTGCGCGCTTCCGGGTCGAGCATGAGCAGATACGCGGCGTCCCGCTTAGCGTCGACGCTTATCAGAGTCCGCAGCAGAGTAAAGGCGCTGGGAGCCGCTGCGGTCCGCTCGAGCAATGCGGCGTCGGCAATGAGCTTGTCGTTGTATTTGAGGAGTAGTTCGCGCTCTTTCGGGCTTGCCTTGGCAACGTGGTTGAGACTCTTGTAGGACTTGCGCACCTGCCAGCGCCAAGTCAGGTAGGGCTGCAGCCACTCGTGCACCGCGCGTGGCTTCGGGGTAGAGAAAGTCAGGAAGTCGTCGTAGGCCTTTTGGACCATTGGCGCGAGCGCGAAGGGGTCGTATCCACGCCTATTGTCCATTGCCCATCCCTTCTTCATCGGAGCGCCCGCTGCGGCCGCACACTCCAGCATGTGATTGAGCGGGATTTGTGCCAGTTTCAATGC
>DASRXO010000289.1:0-2055 GCA_035654095.1 Telluria sp. | reverse complement strand
GCGCCGCCGCATCCGAACCGCCTGACCTATGTGAAGGACGCCTACAGCTGGAAGTCGTTCTGGGTCGCGCCGGCTTCCCAGCTGGACGACTGGAACCGCCCCTACTTCCGCGACGCGCTCGGGCCGCGCCAGCTGATCGAGACCTACGACTACGACGGCCCCAAGGTGTGGGCGGTGCAGGCGCCGCGCAGCGCCGTGCCCTTCCCTTCGATCGTGATGCTCAAGGACGACGATGGCGAGCGGGTCCACCATGTCGAGTTCGAGCTGGCCTCGACCAGCAGCGTGGCGACCATCGCGCTGCGGATCGAAGGCGCGCACGCGCTGCGCACCATGCTGGGCGATCGCGTGCTGACGAGCAAGCGCAACAATACCTGGTCGGCCACCCTGCACGGCATGGGCGACCAGCGCTTGCTGGTCAAGCTCGATATCGAGCCGTACAAGCCGTTCCGGGTGGTGGTCCAGGAACGCATTCCCGGCCTGCCGCCGCACGAGACGCCGCCGCGGCCGGGCTTGGCCAAGCCGCCGCTCACGCCGCTGACCGAGATGACGGTGGCGTCCGATACGCTGGTGTTCCGCTAGCGTTCTGTTGAGTCTGGGAATGGCATACAATGCTTTTCCCCAACTCACTTTTCGCTCAGGAACCTATGCACAAGATGCTTTCGTCCCTCATGACCACCGCGCTGGCGACCAGCCTCGCGCTTGGCCTGCCCGCCCACGCCGCCAGCAGCGCCGCCCACGCGCCCGCGGTGCAGGAAGCGCCGCTGCGCGCCCACCTGGCCTTCCTGTCGAGCGACGTGCTCGAGGGCCGCGGCACCGGCCAGCGCGGCGCCGACCTGACCGTTGCCTACCTTGAGACGCAGGCGCTGGCGGCCGGCCTGAAGCCGGCCAACGGCAACAGCTTCCGCCAGGCCGTGGCGATCGCCGGCGTGATGCCGCAGCCGCAGGCGAGCAGCCTCGGCATCGAAGCGGGCGGCGCCGCGCAGCCGCTGGCGTATGGCAAGGATTGGGTGTGGGGACCGGGCGACGCCAAGCCGGTACACGCGCTGGACGCCGAGCTGGTGTTCGTCGGCTACGGCATCAGCGCACCGGAAGAAGGCGCTTGGGATGACTACAAGGGCCTCGACTGCACCGGCAAGATCCTGGTGATGATGGTCAACGATCCGATGCCGACCGAGGCCGAGCCGCACCGCTTCAACGGCAAGGGCCTGAGCTACTACGGCCGCTGGACCTACAAATTCGAGGAAGCCGCGCGCCGCGGCGCCGCCGGCGTGCTGCTGATCCACACCGACGCCTCGGCCTCGTATGGCTGGAGCGTGATCCAGAACAGCTGGCTGGCCGAGCGCTTCCAGCTGGCGCAGGGCGCGCCCGGCACCGGCATGCAGGGCTGGATCGCCGATGGCGCCGCGCGCGCCCTGTTCAAGGCCGTCGGCCAGGACCTCGACGCACTGCGCGCCGCGGCCGAGCTCAAGACCTTCAAGCCGGTCGCGCTCGGCGCCCGCATGAAGGGCGAGATGAAGGCCGCGGTGCGCTCGGTCGAGCAATTCAACGTGGCCGGCATCGTGCCCGGCACCGATCCGGCATTGAAGGATGAGCTGGTGATCTACAGCGCGCACTGGGACCACCTCGGCAAGCAGGGCAGCAGCGGCGACACGATCTACAACGGTGCGGTCGACAACGCGTCCGGCTCGGCAGCCTTGCTGGCGATGGCGCAGGCGGCGGTGCGCGCACCGGCCAAGCGCAGCCAGATGTTCCTGTGGGTGGCGGCCGAAGAACAAGGCCTGCTGGGCAGCGCCGCGTACGGCTCGAGCCCGCTGTGGCCGGCCAACAAGACAGCCGCCGATCTGAACCTCGACAGCATGAACTTCATCGGCCTGACCAAGGATATCGGCACGCGCGGCAGCGAGCGCACCGAACTGGGCGCGATGGCGGCGGCGACCGCCAAGGCGATGGGCTTGCGCGTCGAGCCGCCGAAACCCGACCTGAGCGGCGGCTATTTCCGCAGCGACCATTTCAGTTTCGCCAAAGAGGGCATTCCGGCGTTCTCGGTTGAGCGCG
>DASRXO010000288.1:0-10969 GCA_035654095.1 Telluria sp. | reverse complement strand
GCTCTTGTTGAGCACCACCTCGTCCACCGGCTCGGCCGTCTCGCCCGTGTCGTGCAAGGCCTGCTCGACATGGCGCAGGCTGAATTCCTCCTTGCCGACCGAGACGAACAAATCGTCGACCTTGGCGAAGCCCAGCTTGTGCGCCAGCGACTCGAGGTTGACCGCGGTCTTGCCCTCGCGCTGCAGCGATTTCTCGACCAGCGCGCGGCCGTGCGACAGCGTCTCTTCCAGGTCGATCGCATGGAACCACGCGCGCACCTTCGAGCGCGTGCGGGTGCTGACCGTGTATTCGGGATTGAGCCAGTCGCGCGAAGGCCCGGCCGTGCCGGGCGCGCCCTTGGCGGTGATGATCTCGCAGGTCTGGCCGTTCTTCAGCGGCGTATTCAAAGGCACCATCACGCCGTCCACCCGCGCGCCGCGGCAGCGGTGGCCCACCTCGCTGTGCAGGTGGTAGGCGAAGTCGATCGGCGTCGCGCCCACCGGCAGCTCGAGCACCCGCGCCTGCGGCGTCAGCACGAAGATGCGGTCGTCCAGCGTGGTCGACTTGAGCTTCTCGACCCATTCGCGCTGGATCTCTTCCTGCCCGACCACGGCGTCGGCCACGTCGCTCTTCCAGGCCAGCAGCTGGCGCAGCCAGGCGATCTTTTCGTCGTACTTCTGGCCCTTGAAGTCGGAGCCGCCCTCCTCCTTGTAGCGCCAGTGCGCGGCGATCCCGTACTCGGCGAAGTTGTGCATCTCCTGGGTCCGGATCTGCACCTCCAGCGGCCGCCCATCCTCCGCCGTCACCACCGTATGCAGCGACTGGTAGCCGTTCGGCTTCGGCCGCGAGATGTAGTCGTCGAACTCTTTCGGGATCGGGGTCCAGATGTTGTGCACCACGCCCAGTACCGTGTAGCAGGTCTTGTCGTCGGCGACGATCACGCGGAAGGCGCGCACGTCATACAGCTCGTTGAAGTCGAGCTCCTTGCCGCGCATCTTGTTCCAGATGCTGTAGATGTGCTTGGGCCGGCCGAACACTTCGGCCTCGATCCCGGCCGCCGCCAGCTCGTCCTGCAGACGCGTGATGGCCGACTGCACGAAGCCTTCGCGCATCATGCGCTTCTCTTCGAGCATCTTGGCGATCCGCTTGTAGGTCTCGGGCTCGATCATGCGGAAGGAGAGGTCTTCCAGCTCCCACTTGAGCTGCCAGATCCCGAGCCGGTTGGCCAGCGGCGCGTACAGGTCGAGCGACTCGCGCCCGTAGGCGTGGGTCATCTCGTTGAACAGCTTGCGGTCGGCGAAGTAGCGCAAGGTGGCCACGCAGGACGCCAGCCGCACCAGCACCACCCGCATGTCGCTGGCCATCGCCAGCAGCATCTTGCGCAAGGTCTCGACCTGGGCCATCGCTTCCTGCGCCGCATTCTTGCCGCGCCCGGCCCCGATCGCGCGCGCGCCGCCGACCGTCATGTCGCGCAGCCGGATCAACTGGCGCACGCCGCTCACCAGATCGGTCACCTCTTTGCCGAAGCGCGTTTCGAGCCCGGCCGCGGCCTTCGGCTCGATCACCGTCAGCTCGAACAGCAGGCCGGTGATGCGGGTCTCGGCGTCGCTGCGCAGGAAGGCCAGGGTGCCGGCCACGCCCAGCGCAAACTCGAACGCGTTCTGGCCCGAGCTGCACAGCTTGTCCTGGTAGGCCTCGACCGCGTAGTCGAGCGCGGCCTGCACGCGTGCCTGGTCCTCGGGGCCGAGCCCCTGCATCAGCTGGGTCGTCGCGCTGCCGAGCGCCGCGATGGAAACCATGGCGCTTAGCGCACTGCGGCGGTGACGACGATTTCGATCAGGCAGGCTGGATTGGCGAGTCTGGCTTCGACCGTGGCGCGCGGCGGCGTATGGCCGGGCGCTACCCACTCGTCCCACACCGCGTTCATGCCGGCGAAGTGCGACATATGGGCGATGAAGATCTGGCAGCTCAGGATGCAGCTCTTGTCGCTGCCGGCTTCGGCCAGCAGGCGGTCGACGTGGCCCAGCACTTCGCGGGTCTGGCCGCCGATGTCGGCGCCGGTGTCTTCGGCGATCTGGCCGGCCAGGTAGACCGTGTGGTGGTGGATCGCCACTTCGGACAGGCGCTTGCCTACGTGTAGTCGGGTAATTTCCATGGTGTTTCTACTTCTTTCAAATCAAAATAAGATGGCCTTAGCCGATCAGGAACTGGCGCGCAATGGCGATCTGGTCTTCATGCAGGAAGGTCGGCGCATGGCCGACGTGCGGGATTTCCACCAGCTGCGGCCGCGGTCCGCGCGCCTGCATGGCGGCGGCGGTCTCGCGCGACAGCAGGTCGGATTCGGCGCCGCGCACCAGCAGCGTCGGGCAGCGGATCGCATCGTAGGCGGCCCACAGCGCGGCTTCGTCGGCCTTGGCGGTGTCCGGCGTGGCCGAGCGGAACGGCAGCGCCAGACCCATGTCGTAGTGGCGCACCCACTGGCCGTCGCGGTCCTGGTGCAGCACGTCGGCCGCCAGCTTGTGCCACTCGGCCTCGGTATGCGTGCCGAACGAGAGCGAGACCTCGCGCACGAACTTGGCCGCCACCTCGAAACTGGGGAAGCGCAGGTCCTGGCCGATGTAGTCGCCGATGCGCAGCAGCGCCGCCGGGTCGAGCGTGGGGCCGATGTCGTTGAGCACCAGCTTGCCGATCGGGTTGTCGGGCAGCGACGCGAGCGCCATGCCGATCAGGCCGCCCATCGAGGTGCCGAACCAGTCGACCTGGGCCTGCTCGCGGTTGGCGGTGGCGCGCGCGATCAGGGTCACCATGTCGCTCACGTACTGGGGAATGCGGTACAGTTGGGGATTGCGCAGCCGGCCCGAACGGCCGCGCCCGACCACGTCGGGACAGACCACGCGGTAGTGATCGGCCAGTGCGCGCGCCAGCTTGTCGAAGTCGTCGCCCACCCGGGTCACCCCGTGCACGCAGACCAGCACCCTGGGGTTGTCGTCGTCGCCCCATTCCTTGTAGGCCATGCTGTGCAGGCCGGCCGGGGAACAGCACTGGACCGTCTTCATTCTTGCCTCGATCATCCCCGCTCCTTCAATTCAAAAATGTGTGCTTCAATCCAGGGTTGCAACCGACATTTTACCGGGCGTTCCGTTTAGAATTCTACCCCAGTCAACCATTCTCACAGAGGACACCATGAAATCCAGCATGTTAAGTGGCAAGACCGCGCTCGTGACCGGCTCCACCTCGGGCATCGGCCTTGGCATCGCGCGCGCGCTCGCCGAACAGGGCGCCCACATCGTGTTCAACGGCTTCGGCGACGCCCGGCAGATCGAGAAGCTGTACGCCGACATCGGCAAGGAGTTCGGGGTCCGGACCGCCTACCACAATGCCGACATGTCGAAGCCGGCCGAGATCGAAGCGATGATGCAGTTCGCCGGCGACAAATTCGGCGGCGTCGACCTGTTGGTCAACAACGCCGGCATTCAGCATGTGGCGAATGTCGAGGACTTCCCGGTCGAGAAGTGGGATGCCATCATCGCGATCAACCTGAGCTCGGCCTTCCATACCACGCGCCTGGCGCTGCCGGGCATGAAGCAAAGGAACTGGGGCCGCATCATCAACCTGGCTTCGGTGCACGGGCTGGTGGGATCGGCCCAGAAGTCGGCCTATGTCGCGGCCAAGCACGGGCTGGTCGGCTTCACCAAGGTCACCGCGCTGGAGACGGCGCAGACCGGCGTGACCTGCAACGCGATCTGTCCCGGTTGGGTCTTGACCCCGCTGGTGCAAAAGCAGATCGACGACCGCGCCGCCAGGGAAGGCATCAGCGCCGAGGTGGCCAAGAACGAGCTGCTGGGCGAGAAGCAGCCCTCGGGCGAGTTCGTCACACCCGAGGAATTGGGCGCGCTGGCCGTGTTCTTCTGCAGCCCCGCGGGCGACCAGGTGCGCGGCGTGGCCTGGAATATGGACGGCGGCTGGGCCGCGCAGTAAGGATCGTCTAGCGCAGGCCGCTCGCCAGCCGCGGCGAGGACAGCAACTGTTTGAAGGCGGCCCAGCGCTGGGCCTTGGCCACCTCGGGATCCTTCGCCGTGACGTGGCGCATCACCCAGGCTTTCACGAGGTCGGCGCCGAGGTTGTAGTTGATCACGTAGCCGCGGTTAGCCTCGTAGAACTGGATGCGCTGGCCGGCCTTTTCGGGCGGGTACAGCTGCACGTTGACCAGCCAGTCGACGGTCTGCGGCTTGGTCCAGTCGCCGTCCAGGTAATGCATGGCGGCGTCGTTGTCGGCGTAGCTGAGCTTGCCGAGCAGGCGCCGCAGCTGGCTGTATTTGGCCGCCAGCGCCGGGTCGATGCCGGCGATCGGGAACAGCACGTCGCGCTCGAAGGCCTCCCGCTCCTCGTCCGAAAACGCCATCTCGATGCCGTAATTGGCGCTGCCCTCGGCGATCAGCGACATCGGCGAATACAGCGGGTAGACGCTGAACTCGGTCCAGTTCTTGCCGCGCACCAGGGTCTGCTCGAGCAGCGTGTTGTAGGCGTGGTGGCCGGGATAGCCTTCATGGCAGCCGAGGTCGACCGCACGGTCGATGTAGATCGGAAATTCGGTATTGATCTGGATGAGACTCTGGGCGTTGCCCTGGTACCAGTTGTAGCCGCTCCACGGTTTGCCGGTGACGAATTCGAGCACGAAGTTTTCGTTGGCCGGCAGCGTGATGTACTTGGCGCTGCGCGCGCGGCAGGCCTTGATCGCCGCGTCGAACACGGGCTTGAGCTTGTCGCGCGGGATCACGAAGCGGCTGCGGAAGGCTTTCAGGCGCTCGGTGACGGGACCCGCACCGTCGAGCAGGCGGTCGATCTCGGTCACCAGCCCGGCGTAGTAGGCGCGGTCGTGGTGCGGCGAGACCGCGTCGTACAGCCGCGCGGTCTCTTCGTCGAAGCTGAAGCGCTTGCCGTTCAACATGTCGATGCGGGTGAGCATGGACTGCAGCTGCTTGTTGAGGAATTCGACGCGCAGCGCTTCGTCGGCATCGGCCGCGCGCTGGCCGGACAAGTCCTTGAGCGCGGCATCGACGTCGCTGCGGATCGCCGCCAGGCTCCGCTTGTGGGCGGCGGCCTCTTGCCGCAGCTCGGGCGGGCCATAGTAGGCGTCGACATAGGCGGCGTCATGCACGCCGATGGCGAGCACCAGTTTCAGGTAGCGCTCGGCGACATCCTGCACGGAGGAGGCGGCGAACGCGCTGCTCGCGATCAGCATCGAGACGCCGGCAACGATCTTCTGTTTCATCGGGGTGGATCCTTTGGTGGTGAGGCGGTACAAGCCGGATTATGCACGAGCGGCCGGCTTGCCGCGTACGTACGCGCCGCGTCATCGACTGCACCGCCGGGCTCGGTTATGATGGCCGTTTCTTACTTTTCGGGAAGACTACCATGCGGATCTGGGCCACACTTGCACTGACCACCTTGAGCTTGCTGGCCGCGACCGCGCAGGCGGCCGACGCGCGGCCGGTGCTGCTCAGCGCCGCGCGCGTCTGGACCGGCGAAGGCGCGCCGCATGCGGGCTGGGCCGTGCTGGTGGCGCAGGGCCGCATCCAGCAAGTCGGGCCGGCCGACCAGATCAAGGTGCCGCCCGACGCCGAGCGCATCGACCTGCCCGGCAAGACCCTGATCCCGGGCCTGATGGACCTCCACTCGCATGTGCTGCTGCACCCCTACAACGAAACCAGCTGGGACGACCAGGTCATCAAGGAAGCGGTCGAATACCGCACCCTGATGGCCAGCCAGCACGCGGCCGCAACCTTGCAGGCCGGCTTCACCACCCTGCGCGACCTCGGCAGCGAGGGCGCCAATTACGCCGACGTGTCGGTCAAGCGCGCGATCGAGGACGGCGTGATCCCGGGGCCGCGGCTGTACGTCGCCACGCTGGCGATCGTGGCCAGCAGCAGCTACGGCCCGGCCGCGCGCAACTACCGGCCCGACCTGGAACTGCCGCACGGCGCGCAGGAAGCGACCGGCGTCGATGCGGTGACCAAGGCGGTGCGCGAGCAATCCGCGCGCGGCGCCGACTGGATCAAGTTCTACGCCGACTACCGCACCGGCATCGACGGCAGCTCGCGCCCGACCTTCACGCTGGACGAGATGAAGGCGATGGTGCAGGCCGCCCACGTCACCGGCCGCAAGGTGGCGGCGCATGCGACCACCGACGAGGCCATCCGGATGGCGGTGCTGGCCGGGGTCGACACCATCGAGCACGGTTACGGCGCGAGCGAAGCCACCTTCAAGCTGATGGTCGAGCGCCACACGGCCTATGTGCCGACGCTGACGGCGCCGGAGGCGATCAGCGAATATTTCCAGAAGCACATACGCGGCGGTGCGCCGACCCCGTCCATGCAGCAGGCGGCCCGCGCTTTCCAGCTGGCGCGCAAGCTGGGCGTCGTCATCGGCAACGGCAGTGACGTCGGCGTATTCACGCACGGCACCAATTATCGCGAGCTCGAGTGGATGGTCAAGCTCGGCATGACGCCGACCGAAGCGCTGCGCGCGGCCACCGTGGTGGGTGCCGAGATCCTCGACAAGGCCAAGGACCTGGGCCAGCTGAAAGCCGGCATGCTGGCCGACGTGGTGGCAGTCGACGGCGATCCGACCGCCGACATTACGGCGGTGCGCAAAGTCAGCTTCGTCATGAAAGGCGGCACCATCTACCGCCGGCCGTAACCCCGATGGGGTCACATCTGACATTCGTACATTTCACCCATGAAATGTACGAATGTCAGATGTGACCCCATGCCTTCAGACGCGGTACGGGCCGCTGCATGCGAAGCCCCTCTGCCATGAAATGCGGCGCGATCCGCCCCCCACAACCCGATGGGGTCACATCTGACATTCGTACATTTCACCCATGAAATGTACGAATGTCAGATGTGACCCCATCGGTGGATGTGGAAATCCACAATAGATTGCGGCGCCGGTTTTGGATAATCATGTGGGAATTACCAATATCGCAACGAGAGCCCGCCATGAAAAAACCGTTCTACAAAATCCTGTACGTACAGGTCCTGTTCGCGATCGTTTGCGGCGTGCTGCTCGGGGTGTTCTACCCCGCGCTCGCCGTCGACATGAAACCGCTGGGCGATGGCTTCATCAAGCTGATCAAGATGATCATCGCGCCGGTCATCTTCTGTACCGTGGTGGCGGGCATCGCCGGCATGCAGGACATGAAGAAGATCGGCCGCGTCGGCGGCAAGGCGCTGCTGTACTTCGAGGTGGTGTCCACCTTCGCGCTGGCGATCGGCCTGATCGTCGCCAACGTGATCCGCCCCGGCGACGGCTTCAACGCCGATCCCGCCAAACTCGACACCAAGGCGATCGCCGAATTCACCCTCAAGGCCAAGTCCCAGAGCACCGTCGACTTCGTCATGAACATCATCCCCAACACCTTCGTCGACGCGTTTGCCAAGGGCGACATCCTGCAAGTGCTGCTGATCGCGATCCTGTTCGGCTTCGCGCTGTCCATGCTCGGCGAACGCGGCCGCCCGGTGGCCAAGCTGATCGACGAAGTCTCGCACGCGATCTTCGGCGTGGTCGGCATCATCATGAAGGTCGCGCCGCTGGGCGCGTTCGGCGCGATGGCCTTCACCATCGGCAAATTCGGCATCGCCTCGCTGCTGCCGCTGGCCAAGCTGATGGGCTCGTTCTACCTGACGTCCGGCCTGTTCGTCTGCGTGGTGCTGGGCACCATCGCCCGCTACACCGGCTTTTCGATCTTCCGCTTCATCGCCTACATCAAGGAAGAGCTGCTGATCGTGCTCGGCACCAGCTCCTCGGAAAGCGCCCTGCCCGCCCTGATGCGCAAGCTCGAAAAACTGGGCTGCTCGAAATCGGTGGTCGGCCTGGTCGTCCCGACCGGCTATTCCTTCAACCTCGACGGCACCAACATCTACATGACCATGGCCGCGCTGTTCGTGGCCCAGGCCACCAACACCGAGCTGACCTTGTGGCAGGAACTGACCATCCTCGCGGTGGCGATGCTGACCTCGAAAGGCGCCTCCGGCATCACCGGCGCCGGCTTCATCACGCTGGCCGCGACCCTGGCCGTGGTGCCGACCATCCCGGTGGCCGGCATGGCCCTGATCCTGGGCATCGACCGCTTCATGAGCGAGTGCCGCGCGCTGACCAATTTCATCGGCAACGGCGTGGCGGCGGTGGTGGTGTCGCACTGGGAGCATGAACTCGACCACGAGCGGCTGCTCAGCGAACTCAAACATCCGACCCATACCGAGGACGACAAAGAGCTGTTCCCGGTGCGCGAAGCGGCGTAACTACTTGATCCTGAAGATGACGTCGACCGGCTGCGCCATCTTCAGGATGTCGATGTTCAGGAAGTCGCTCGGCTTGATCGGCTCGCGCTGACCGCCGCCGGCGCCGAAAAAGTCGGGCGGCACCAGCCCCATCGACCGGCCCAGGTTCTTCAGCGCGCCTGAACTGACGGCCGCCGCGGGCCCCAGCTTGCGGCCCAGCGCGGCCGCCATCGCCTCGGCCTTGCGGCGCGCGTCGGCGATCGCTTCGGTCATCAGCTGCATCTCGATCTTGTCCTTTTCGCTGGCGCCGAAGGTGGTGGAGAAGCCGCCCAGGTTCGGCATGTCCAGCAACGGCTGCACGATCGCGCGCCAGGCGGCCAGCTTGCGTACCTTGATGTGCAGCGAGCACTTGATGTCATAGCTGGGCGCGGCCGCCGGGTCGCCGCCCTTGCGCATCTCCTTGCGCACGTCGCGCGTTTCGATATCGCTCTCGGGCACGCCCTGCTCCGCCATCAGCGCGCGAATCGCGGCCACCCGCTGCTCCACGATCACGCGCGCCGCCTCGGGATCGGGATTGGCGGCGCCGACCTCGAAGTCGATCTCGCCGATGTCCGGCAGCACGTACAGCGCCGAGGCGCCGCTGGCGTGGATGAAGGGATAGTCGGGCAGCTGCGAGGCGCCCGCCAACAGCGGGGACATGACCAGCGCGCCGGCCAGGGCAATTTTCTTGAACATCGAGTCTCCAGGGTCGTGTGAGTATCCGCAGCATAGACCAATATAGACAATCATGTCTATAAAAATAGAGGCACAGGAAAACGCATGAAATTATTGTAGACATCCGTGTCTAGACAGACTACTCTACTAGCTGACGACGTAATCACGAGGATGTACCATGCCGAAAAATCCGCCTCTCCCCAAGCCCACGCCGGCCGAACTGGACCTGCTGCAAACCTTGTGGCCGCTGGGCGCGGCCACCGCCCGCCAGATGCACGAGGCAATCCAGAAGGAACGTCCGGAAGTCACCTACGCCACCGTGCTGCGCCTGATGCAGATCATGCACACCAAGGGCCTGCTGATCCGCGACGAGAGCGAACGCTCGCATGTCTACGCGCCAGCCCAGGCCCAGGACTCGCTGCAGACAAACCTGCTCAAGGACCTGATCCAGAAGGCCTTCTCGGGCTCGGCCAAGGCGCTGGTACTGGCGGCCCTGCGCAGCGGGATCTCCAAAAAAGAACGTGAAGAAATCGAGAACATGCTGAAGGAGGAGAAGAAATGAGCCTGTCCGCGCACTCCCTCGCGACCAGCATCGGCTGGACCCTGGTCCACTTCACCTGGCAAGGCATCTTGCTTGGCTGCGCCACCGCGGTGGCCTTGACGGTGATGCGCAATGCGCGGCCCGAGCACCGTTACACGGTCGCCTGCACCGCCCTGCTGCTATGCCTCGCGTGGCCGGCGTTCGAACTCTATGCGCGCCTTGCGGACAGCCACCCCGCCAGCGCTGCCGGCATGCGCATCGCCGACCAGTTATTGCTGGGCGCAGCGGTTGGCGCGGATGGCGGCATGCTGGGCTACCTGCAAGGCAAACTGCTGTGGATCGTCGGATTCTGGGCCGCCTGCGCCGGCGCCTTGGCGGTCCGGATGGCGCTCGGCCTGCTGTGGGTGGGACGAGTGGCGCGCAGCCACGGCAGCGATCCCCGTTTGCAGGCCTGCGTCGCGCGGCTCGCCGCACAATTCGGCGTGGGACGCGAGGTGCGCCTGCGCGTGGTCGACAACCTGGCCAGCCCGATCACCGCCGGCTGGTGGCGTCCGGTGGTGCTGGTGCCGGCATCGCTGGTGTCGGGCATGCCGCACGACTTGCTCGAGGCACTGCTGGCGCACGAAATGGCGCACGTCAAGCGCTTCGACTACCTGGTCAACCTGGGCCAGAACGTGGTCGAGGTCCTGCTGTTCTACCACCCTGCCGTATGGTGGATTTCAGGCCGGATCCGCATCGAACGCGAACAGATTGCAGATGATTTAGCCGCAAGACAGCTCGGCGAACCGCGGCGCCTGGCCCTTGCACTTTCCGAGCTGGAGCGACTCCAGTTCTCAACCCACCACTTGGCCCAGGCGGCCAACGGAGGAGACCTTATGTCACGTATCAAACGATTGATCCATCCCGATACCCAGGCCTTGAACTGGAAGGCCGCGATTCCAGTGTTTGGCTTGGCGGCGGCATGCCTGGCCGGCTGTGCCCATACACCGGCCGCAGCGCCGGCGCCGGCGGACGCCGTGACGGCAAGCCAGGACCGCCCGAAGGCGAGTGCCGACTTCCAGTCATGCGAGAAGCCACGCTGGCCGAAGCAGGCGCTCAGGAACGGCGTGACCGGCACGGTCACCCTCGGCTTTTTGGTCGGGCCCGATGGCAAGGTGATCGACTCGAGGGTGGCTAACACCAGCGGCGACGCCTCGCTGGACGAAGCCGCCCGCAGCGGCATCGCGCTGTGTCATTTCAAACCGGCGATCGTCGGCGGCGTGGCGGTCGAATCGGATATGACGATGAAATACACCTGGACGCTGCGCTTCGTTCCCGCGCAGGCGCACTAGTGTCCGGAATAATTTGCTTGACTAAGCTGGGAGGGGTTGCAGGCATTGGATTAGGGGCGTATACCCGAGTTTGCCGACTCAACTAATCCAAACCTGCAACATGTTCAGCATAACGACTTTT
>DASRXO010000287.1:0-4663 GCA_035654095.1 Telluria sp. | reverse complement strand
CAAGAAGGACATGATCCTGGTCTCGGGCTTCAATGTGTATCCGAACGAGATCGAAGGCGTGGTGGCCGCGCATCCGGGCGTGCTGGAATGCGCCTGCATCGGCGTGCCGGACGCGAATTCGGGCGAGGCGGTCAAGCTGTTCGTGGTGCGCAAGGACCCGAGCCTGACGGCGGAGCAGCTGATGGACTACTGCAAGGCGCAGCTGACCGCGTACAAGAAGCCGAAGTACATCGAATTCCGCACCGAGCTCCCGAAGACCAACGTCGGCAAGATCCTGCGCCGCGAACTGCGCGACGAGAAGAAGGCGGCGTAGGCGCCGCTTACCTTACCTGGTTGATTCCCGGCCGGCCGTCGTCGACGCGAAAGGTGGCCAGCGTAGCCGCCGCCGATTGCGGATCGCGTACATTGTCGAGGCCCATGAACCAGGACGTGGTCTTCGACGGCGTCACTTCCAGCAGCATGTAGCCGCGCTTGTCGCTGCGGCCGTATTTGATGTGCGGGTTCATCTCGAGGAACTGCAGGGTGCGCGCCTGCGGCCGTGAGCTCGAGGTCACCGAGGTGCCGCAAAACTCGGTCGCGATCACCGGATTGCGTGCCGACGCCGGCCGACCGAAATCGGCGCGCAACTCGGTCGCGTAGAAGGTGTGCACATCGCCGCCCAGCACCAGCGGATTCGCCGCCTTGCTCTTGACCAGCGCCTCGAACAGGCGCTGGCGCGCCATCGGATAACCATCCCAACCATCGGTCCAGAAACGGCCGTCCTCGGGCTGCACGATCGGGGTCTGGCTGGCCTGCGCCATCAGCGTTTGCTGCGCGAGGATGTTCCAGCGCGCCGCCGACGAGGCCAGGCCGGACGCCAGCCACGCCTCCTGCTCGCCGCCCAGCATGCTGCGCGACGGGTCGCGCAGCTCGGCGCAGGCGCTGCGCAGCACCGAGGTGGACCCGCCGCGCCGCGGCGGCAGGCACGCCTCGTAAGCGCGGTACTGGCGGTCGTCGAGCACGTGGAAGCGTGCCAGCCGTCCCCAGTCGTAACGCTGGTACATGCGCAGATTGCCGAAGCCCTCGCGCGGCGGCGTCAGGCGCAGCGGCATGTGCTCGTAGAAGGCTTGATAGGCCGCGGCGCGGCGCAGCGCGAAGTCGGGCGCCAGCCGCTCGTCGCGGTCGCGCGCGTAGTCGTTGGCGACCTCGTGGTCGTCCCAGGTCACGATCCATGGCGCGGCAAGATGCGCGGCCTGCAGGTCGGCGTCGCTCTTGTACTGGGCGTAGCGCGCGCGGTAGTCGGCCAGCGTGAAGCTCTCGTCGACCCGCGTCGACCGCTCGGGATGGGTGAGCCGGTACGGGCCCCACTCGTAAATGTAGTCGCCCAAAAACGCGACCAGGTCGGGCGCGGCGTTGGCGATGTGGCGGTGCGCCGCGTAGCTGCCGAACTCCCAGTGCTGGCACGAGGCCACCGCCAGCTTGAGCAGCGCCGGCATGGCGCCCGGCGCCGGCGCGGTGCGGGTGCGGCCGATGGGACTGACCGCGTCGCCCAGCATGAAGCGGTACCAGTACCAGCGGTCCGGCGCGAGGCCGGTGGCGTCCACGTGCACGCTGTGCGCCAGCTCCGGCAGCGCGGTGGCGTTGCCCTTGGCGGCGATGCGCGTGAAGCTGCGGTCTTCCGCCACTTCCCAGCGCACCGCGATCGCGACCGGCGGCATGGACCCGGCGTCGAGCGGATCGCCGAGGATGCGGGTCCACAGGATCACCGCGTCGGGCAGCGGCGAGCCGGAAGCCACGCCGAGACTGAACGGGTAGGTGCCGCCGGGTGCGCGGGCCAGCGCGCCGGGCAGGGCGCCAAGCGCCGCGAGGCCGGCGAGCCGGCTGGCCCGGAGCAGGAAGAGCCGGCGCTGCTCGTCCATCGCCGCGCGTCAGCCCGAGATCAGCGATTCGATCGGCGGCAGCTGGCGCGGCTTGCGGTCGGCACCCGTGGCCACATAGGTCAGCGTCGCCTCGGTGACCTTGACCGTGTCCGCCTGCAGGCGATTGCGCTCGGCGTACACTTCGACATAGACGGTGATCGAGGTATTGCCGACCTTGACGATATCGGCATAGAACGACAACAGGTCGCCGACGAACACCGGATTCTTGAACAGGAAGGAATTCACCGCGATGGTCGCGACGCGGCCGTTGGCGCGCCGGGTGGCGGGCAGCGAGCCGGCGATGTCGACCTGGGCCATGATCCAGCCGCCGAACACGTCGCCGTAGACATTGGCGTCGGACGGCGCCGGCATCACGCGGATCTGCGGCATTTTGCCTGCGGGAAGGCCGGTTTGGGCGGCGGCGGTATCTTTTTCTGGCATGGTCATCTTGAATTCTCGTGAAAGGCTACAATCGTCCAGATTGAACCATAAATTGACAAGCTCTGCCATGCGCCGCCACTCCACCAGTCCTCCCGCCCCCGTCTCCGACGCCAAAGCGCTGCCGCGCAGCGACTGGGCCACCTTGCTCACGCTGTTCCCTTACCTGTGGGTGTACAAATGGCGCGTGCTGGCCGCGATGGCCTGCCTGGTCGGCGCCAAGCTGGCCAACGTCGGCGTGCCGCTGGTGCTCAAGAAGCTGATCGACCAGCTCACCATCAGCCCGGCCGATCCGCACGCGCTGCTGGTGCTGCCGCTCGGCGCGCTGGCCGCGTATGGCTTGCTGCGCCTGTCGACCACCGTGTTCACCGAGCTGCGCGAGTTCATGTTCGCGCGCGTCACCCAGCGCGCGGTGCGCACCATCGCGCTGCAGGTGTTCCGCCACCTGCACGCGCTGTCGCTGCGCTTCCACCTGAACCGCCAGACCGGCGGCATGACGCGCGATATCGAACGCGGTACGCGCGGCGTCAGCTCGCTGATCTCGTACACCTTGTTTAACATCCTGCCGACGTTGGTCGAGATCACGCTGGTGCTGGGTTACCTGGTCATCCACTACGACGTGTGGTTCAGCGCGATCACGGCGGTGGCGCTGGTGACCTACATCGCGTTCACGGTGCTGGTCACCGACTGGCGCACCCACTTCCGGCGCACCATGAACGACCTCGATTCGAAGGCCAACACCAAGGCCATCGACTCGCTGATCAATTACGAGACCGTCAAGTACTTCGGCAACGAGGACTACGAAGCCAGGCGCTACGACGAGGGCCTCAAGCATTACGAAACCGCGGCCGTGAAGTCGCAGACCTCGCTCTCGTTGCTCAACACCGGGCAGTCGCTGATCATCGCGACCGCGGTGACGCTGATCCTGTGGCGCGCCACGCAGGGCGTGATCGACCGCACGATGACGCTGGGCGACCTGGTGCTGGTCAATTCCTTCATGATCCAGCTGTACATTCCGCTCAACTTCCTGGGCGTGATCTACCGCGAGATCAAGCAGAGCCTGGCCGACATGGAGCGCCTGTTCGCGCTGCTCGACCAGAACCGCGAAGTGGCCGACGGTCCGGAGGCCAGGCCGCTGCTCACGCACGGCGCGCGGGTGGCGTTTTCGCATGTCGAGTTCAGTTACGAGAGCAAGCGCCAGATCCTGTTCGACGTCGACTTCGCGATTCCGGCCGGGACCACCACCGCGGTGGTGGGGCACAGCGGTTCGGGCAAGTCGACCTTGTCGCGCTTGCTGTTCCGCTTCTACGACGTGAACAGCGGTTCGATCACCATCGACGGCCAGGATTTGCGCGCGGTGACGCAGGAATCGCTGCGCAACGCGATCGGCATCGTGCCGCAGGATACGGTGCTGTTCAACGACACCATCGAATACAACATCGCCTACGGCAAGCCGGGAGCGACCCGGCAGGACATCGTGGCGGCGGCGCGCGCGGCCTCGATCCATGACTTCATCGAGAGCCTGCCGGACGGTTACGCGACGATGGTGGGCGAGCGCGGGCTCAAGCTGTCGGGCGGTGAGAAGCAGCGGGTGGCGATCGCGCGCACCTTGCTCAAGAATCCGGCGATCCTGATTTTCGACGAGGCCACCTCGGCGCTCGACTCGAAGGCAGAGCAGGCGATCCAGGCGCAGCTCAAGGAGATCGCCCGCAACCGGACCACGCTGGTGATCGCGCACCGCTTGTCGACGGTGGCCGATGCGCAGCAGATCCTGGTGCTCGATCACGGCCGCATCGTGGAGCGCGGCACCCACCAGTCGCTGCTCGCCGCGAACGGCCTATACGCGCAGATGTGGGAGCGGCAGCAGGCCAGGCAGGATGAAGAGCTGGCCTCGCCGCCCTTGGAACTGGAACAGTAAGGTCGTTCCCGCGCAGGCGGGAACCCATGCTGAGCTAGCGTGGTATGGATTCCCGCCTGCGCGGGAACGACATCAGTAGGTGTAGAACATCCGCTGGATTTCCTTGGTGCTGTGCGTTTTCGTCAGCGCCAGCATCAGCAGGATGCGCGCCTTCTGCGGATTGAGCGTATCGGCCACCACGAAATCGAGCTCGTCGTCGTTCGCCTCGCCGTTGCGCGCCACGATGCCCTGGCCGACGCGGCTCGCGCGCACCACGATCGCACCCTTCGCGCGCGCCGCCTTCAGCGCCGGGATCTCCTTGGCGGCCAGGCTGCCGTCGCCCACGCCCGCATGGATGATGCCCTTGCTGCCGGCCGCCATGAAGGCATCCACTGCCACCGGCCCCACGTTCGCGTAACCGTAGGCGATG
>DASRXO010000286.1:0-2874 GCA_035654095.1 Telluria sp. | reverse complement strand
GCCGAGGACCCGTGCGGCGCCGAAGGGGGCTTCTCGGGCCGGGAGGTGATGGCCGAGTTCCGCCGCGCCACCGGGCTGCCGACGGCCACCAACATGATCGCCACCGACTGGCGGCAACTGAGCCATGCGCTGGCGCTGCAGTCGGTCGACATCCCCCTGGCCGACCCCCATTTCTGGACCATGGCCGGCTCGGTGCGCGTGGCGCAGACCTGCCGCGACTGGGGCCTGACCTGGGGCTCGCACTCGAACAACCACTTCGACATCTCGCTCGCGATGTTCACCCACGTGGCGGCCGCCGTGCCCGGCAAGGTGACCGCGATCGACACGCACTGGATCTGGCAGGACGGCCAGCGCCTGACCACCGACCCGCTGCGCATCGAAGGCGGCACGATCAAGGTGCCGACCGCGCCGGGCCTCGGCGTGCAGCTCGACATGGCCGAAGTGGAGGCCGCGCACCGGCTCTACCTCGGCATGGGCCTGGGCGCGCGCAACGACGCGGTCGCGATGCAATACCTGATCCCCGGTTGGGAATTCGACCACAAGCGGCCCTGCCTCGTGCGGTAACACCGGCCGCCGCGGAACCGGTCTACAATGGGCGCCACGACAAGGGAGGCCCTATGCATTACCTGCTGTGTTACGACCTGGTGCCCGATTACCTCGCGCGCCGCGACGAATTCCGCAACGCGCACCTGACGCTCGCATGGGCGGCGCAGGAGCGCGGCGAGCTGCTGCTGGCGGGCGCGCTGGCCGATCCGGCCGACAGCGCGATCCTGATCTTCGAGGGCGACTCGGCGGCTGCGGCGGAGCGTTTCGCGGCGGCCGATCCCTACGTCACCAACGGCCTGGTCGCGCGCTACAAGGTGCGGCCATGGACCACGGTGGTCGGCGCCGGCGCCGCCAAGCCGGTCCGGCCCGACTGAGCAAGCAAACCGGAGGCAGCCATGAGCATGCTCTTTTCTCCCTTCGCCCTGGGCCCGCTGCAACTCGAAAACCGTATCGCGATCGCGCCGATGTGCCAGTACTCGGCCGACCAGGGCCTGGCCACCGACTGGCATATGGTGCACCTCGGGCACCTGGCGCTATCCGGCGCCGCCATCCTGTTCCTCGAAGCGACCGCCGTCACGCCGGACGGGCGCATCTCGGCGCGCGACCTCGGGCTGTGGTCGGAGGCGCATGCCGAGGCGCTGGCGCCGGTGCTGCGCGCGATCCGCAACTACGCGCCGATCCGGCTCGCGATCCAGCTCGGCCACGCCGGGCGCAAGGCCTCCAGCGAGGTGCCGTGGGAAGGCGGCGCCAATGTCCGCGTCGAGGACGGCGGCTGGCAGACGGTGTCGGCCTCCGCGCTGCCGCACGCGCCCGGCGAGACCGTGCCGCGAGCGCTCGACGCGCACGGCATGCGCCAGGTGCGCGACAGCTTCGCCGCCGCCGCGCGCCGCAGCCATGCACTCGGCTTCGACGCGATCGAGATCCACGCCGCGCACGGCTACCTGCTGCACCAGTTCCTGTCGCCGCTGTCGAACCAGCGCAGCGACGACTACGGCGGCTCGCTCGAGAACCGCATGCGCTTCCCGCTCGAGGTATTCGCCGCGGTGCGCGCGGCGGTGCCGGCCGCGATGTCGGTCGGGGTGCGCATCTCGGCCACCGACTGGGTCGAGGGCGGCTGGGACCCGGACCAGAGCGTGCGCTTCGCCCAGGAGCTCGAGCTGCTCGGCTGCCATTTCATGCACGTGTCGAGCGGCGGCATCTCGCCGCGCCAGCAGATCCCGGTCGGTCCCGGCTACCAGATCGAGTTCGCCGCACGCATCAAGCGCGAGACCGGCATGCCGACCATCGGGGTCGGCATGATCACCGAGGCGGGGCAGGCCGAGCGCATCCTCGAGAAGAGCCAGGCCGACATGGTGGCGCTGGCGCGCGCCATGCTGTTCGACCCGCGCTGGCCGTGGCATGCGGCGGCGCAGTTGGGCGACCAGGTCAAGGCGCCGCCCCAATATTGGCGCTCGCAGCCGCGCGAATACAAGGACCTGTTCGGCGAGACCCGGCTCGGCCAGCGCTAGCGCTCGACCGTTCATACCGAGGTTTGTGCAGTTCGTCGCACGGCGCTGGGGCCGGGCATGCCGGTTTGCTAAGGTGCGAACACTGGCGCGACGACGCCATCCACTCACAACAAACAAGGTCCCCATCATGCGCTTACTGCTTGCCGCCAGCTGCCTCCTCGCCCTCGCCGGCTGTGCCATCATCGTGACGCCGAACGACGGCGACGTCCATGTCCGTTCGGTCTTCGGCAGCGATGCCGTGGTTGGCAACGGCCAGCTGACGCACGAGCTGCGCCCGGTCGGCACGCTGCAGGCGCTGGACGTGAACGGGGCGATCCAGGTCGACGTGCGGGTCGGCGGCGCGCCCACGCTGGAGGTCGAGGCCGACAGCAACCTGCTGCCCTTGATCCGCACCGAGGTCAGCGGCGACACCCTGCGCATCTGGGTCGAGGGGAATGTCCGCAGCAATAACGCGGTGCGCGTCAGCTACAGCGTGCCGCAGCTGACGCAGCTGCATGCGAACGGCTCCGGCCGCGTGATGGTCAGCGAGTTGAATGGCGCGCCGCTGGTGCTCGACAAGAACGGCTCGGGCACGATCCAGTTGGCCGGCCGCGTCGGCAGCTTCGACGCGCAGGTCAACGGCTCGGGCCAGGTCAACGCGACCGCGCTGCAGACCGGGAACGTGAACGTGCACCAGAACGGCTCGGGCCGCATGAACCTGGGCGCGGTGCGCGGCGACGCGGTCAACGTCAGCCTGCACGGCTCGGGCGGATTCCAGGCCAGCGGCGCGGCGCAGTCGCTCAACGCGCGCGTGTATGGCTCGGGCGGCGCCGACCTGGCG
>DASRXO010000285.1:0-2762 GCA_035654095.1 Telluria sp. | reverse complement strand
GGGGCCCCGGCGCATCACGCCGTTCTTCGTGCCGGCCTCGATCATCAACATGATCTCCGGCCACGTGTCGATCCGCTACGGCTTCAAGGGGCCGAACCTCGCGATCGTCACCGCGTGCACGACCGCGAACCACTGCATCGGCGACGCCGGACGCATCATCGAATACGGCGATGCCGACGTGATGATCGCCGGCGGCGCCGAGTCGACCATCTCGCCGCTGGGCCTGGGCGGCTTCGCCTCGGCGCGCGCGCTGTCGTCCCGCAACGACGATCCGGCCACCGCCTCGCGCCCCTGGGACCGCGATCGCGACGGCTTCGTGCTGGGCGAGGGCGCGGGCGTGATGGTGCTCGAAGAGTACGAACACGCGAAGGCGCGCGGCGCGACCATCTACGCCGAGCTGCTCGGTTTCGGCATGAGCGCCGACGCCTACCACATGACCTCGCCGGTCGAAGATGGCAGCGGCGCCAGCCGCTGCATGGTGTCCGCGCTGACCAATGCCGGCATCAATATCGACCAGGTCAACTACGTGAACGCGCACGGCACCTCGACCCCGCTGGGCGACGTCGCCGAAGTGCAGGGCATCAAGAAGACCTTCGGCGCCCATGCCGGCAAGCTGGTGGTCAACTCGACCAAGTCGATGACCGGCCACCTGCTGGGCGGCGCCGGCGGCCTGGAAGCGGTGTTCACGGTGCTGGCGATGCATCACCAGATCTCGCCGCCCACCATCAACCTGTTCAACCAGGACCCGGCGTGCGATCTCGATTTCTGCGCCAACAGCGCGCGTGAAATGAAGATCGACGTCGCCGTCAAGAACTCGTTCGGCTTCGGCGGCACCAACGGTACTTTGGTATTCGGTAAAGCCTAATCGCGGAACCAAGCTGCGCCCACCCTTGTCCTAAGGGTGGGCGTCCTGATTTGCCCGGTCCCCTGAGGCCGGCCCGCCTGCAGTAGCTCCCTTGTTCATGATGCCGATTGCCGTTTCTGCCATCGTCGCGCCCTCACGCCTGCTGCGCGCGGCGCTGGTCCTGTACGCCGCGCTGCAGCTGGGCGCCGGGCTGGCCGCGGCCTGGGCGCTGGCGGCCGCCACGGGTGGGCCGATCGCCGCCTGCTGCGCCGCGGCCGCCGGCGCGGCCCTGCGCGCCTGGGCCGGCGCCTGCACCAGAACCACGCGCCGGATTGACATTTCTGGAGTCGGGGAGCTGCGCCTGACGGTACAACTGGACCTGTGCGCCGCGCCTGCGCGCGGCGTGCCGGTGCGGCTGGCGCCCGGCTCGACGCTCTGGCCGCAGCTGCTGTTGTTGCGGCTGCGCGCCGAGGATGGCGCGCTCACGGTGCTGGCGGTATTGCCCGACAGCGTAGGGCCCGGGCAATTCCGGGCGCTGGCGGTGGCGCTGCGCGCCATTGCCGGACGGGACAATTCATTTTTCGGGAAAAATAAAATACTTTGAACTTATTGCAGCCGGCCAACTCTTAAAACACAGGGACGCGCCGACGCCGCAGCCAACGGGACATGGTTCAGTGACGACAGAACGCGAGTGTGATCAGCTGCTGGTGGAGCGCGTCCAGGGTGGCGACCGGCAGGCGTTCGACCTGCTGGTGGCCAAGTATCAGCGCCGGCTGCTGCGTCTGGTGTCGCGGCTGGTGCACGATCCGGCCGAGGCGGAAGACGTGGTGCAGGAGACATTTATCAAGGCGTACCGGGCCCTGCGGCACTTCCGCGGCGATTCGGCATTTTATACCTGGTTGTACCGGATCGGCGTTAACACGGCCAAGAATTTTCTCGTCACACAGGGCCGGCGTGCGCCGACCTCGACCGAGGCCGATGCAGAGCGCGCCGAAGCGTTTGACGATGCGGACAGTCTGCGCGACATCAACACGCCGGAGTCCATGTTGGCGAGCAAGCAGATTGCCTACACGGTCAATGCCGCGATGGAAGCGCTGCCGCTGGAATTGCGGACCGCGATCATCCTGCGCGAAATTGAAGGCTTGAGCTATGAAGAAATTTCCGAGGTCATGGCTTGTCCAATAGGGACCGTGCGCAGCCGGATTTTCCGGGCGCGCGAAGTGATTGCCGAGAAATTGAGGCCTTTACTCGATTTGCCGATTGACAAGCGACGCTAGGTGTAGCGATGATCGCATTGTTCGGTAACTTTTTGATCACACACCTCCTGTGATGGAATTTCGATGGACACGCACAAAAAAATCCGCGAGCACATTTCCGCCCTGGCCGACGGTGAACTGCCGACCGCCGACATCGAACTGGCGTTTGCGGCCCTGCACGCGGCCGATGGCCACCGGGCCTGGGTCACCTACCACCGCATCGGCGACGTGTTGCGCGCCCAGTCCACGCCCGAGCTGTCGGACGACTTCAACGCGCGCCTGGCCGAACGGCTGGCGCGCGAGCCGGCGCACGCCAAACGCCCGAGCGGCGCGGCCGAGCCCGACGCCAAACCGGCGGTCGCCACCGTCCCCTGAACCGGCCGCCGGCCGCGGCGTCGGGCGCGACCGCCGCCACGTCGCCCCCCGCGCCGCGACAAGCTTTGGATTTTCGCTTACCATTGTGTCAATCCGGCCCAGACCTACCATCCCATGACCATCAAATTTTTCGCTGGCAGCACCATTCTGTCCCTCTTGCTGATCGCCGGCGCGGCCACCTTCAGCGGCCCGTCGACCCTGGCGGCGCCCCCCACGGCCCCGCTGGTGACCGGCTTGCCCGATTTCACCGACCTGATCGACAAGGTCGGCCCGGCGGTCGTCAATAT
>DASRXO010000284.1:0-7182 GCA_035654095.1 Telluria sp. | reverse complement strand
CTGTCGGCCTTCGACATGCCGGCTGCGCGGCTCGACAAATACGTCGCCCGCATCCGCCGCCTGCGTCCGTCGATGATCTTCGGCTACCCCTCGGCCCTCAGCATGATCGCGCGCCATGCAGCGGCGCGCCGGGTAGCGCTCGACGACCTCGGCATCCGGGTGGTCTTCGTCACCTCGGAGCGCCTTTACGACGACCAGCGCGCGCTGATCGCGCAGGCCTTCGGCTGCCCGGTCGCCAACGGCTACGGCGGGCGCGACGCCGGCTTCATCGCGCACGAGTGCCCGGCGGGCGGCATGCACATCACCGCCGAAGACGTGATCGTCGAGATCCTCGACGATCGGAACCTGCCGCTAGCGCCCGGCCAGGCCGGCCAGATCGTGGTCACCCACCTGGCCACCCGCGCTTTCCCCTTCATCCGCTACGCCACCGGCGACATCGGCGCGATCGGCAAGGAACCCTGCCCATGCGGACGCACCCTGCCCCTGCTCAAGCGGATCGAAGGCCGCAGCACCGACTTCCTGCATGCGCAGGACGGCACGGTCATGCACGGCCTCGCGCTGATCTACATCCTGCGCGACCTGCCGCAAGTGCGCGCCTTCAAGATCGTCCAGGAGAGTATCGAGCAGACCCGCGTGCTGGTGGTCGCGATTCCTGCTCTCGGCAACGCGCTGCGCGCCGCGATCGAGACCGGCTTCAAGGCGCGCCTGGGCGCCGGCGTCAAGGTGGTGATCGACGAGGTCAGCGCAATCGCGCCCGACGCCTCCGGCAAATTTCGCTACGTGGTCAGCAAGGTCCGGACGCACTGACGGGAGACCCCATGTTCGCATTCACCACCATCCTGCTGGCCGCCGCCGTCCTCGCGGTCAGCCTGTACCTGCTGCACAAGCTGCGCCACGTGCACCTGCTGCTCCACGACCTGAAAGACCAGACCAGCGGCGACAACATGGCGCTGTTCCGCCAACTCGAAGCCTTGCAGGGATTGTATGTGGATCTCGGCCTGAGCAAGAGCCTGCCGGCGACCCGCGGCTGGGCCGCCTCGCCCGACTTCTTGCTGGAACTCGCGCGCCACGCGCTGCAGTACAAGCCGCGCTGCGTGGTCGAGTGCAGCAGCGGCACCTCCACGCTGGTGCTGGCGCGCTGCATGCAGATCAACGGTGGCGGCAAGGTCTACAGTCTGGAACACGACCCGGTCTACGCCCACGAGACCCGCATCCAGCTGGCACGCCATGGACTGACGGAATTCGCCCAGGTGCTGGTGGCGCCGCTGCGCCGCATGCAAATCGGCGACGCCGAATGGTACTGGTACGCGCATGAGGTGCTGCCCGCGGCGCTCGACATCGACATGCTGGCGATCGACGGACCGCCGATGGCGAGCGGCGCGCTGGCGCGCTACCCGGCCGGGCCGGCGCTGTTTCCCCGGCTGACGCGCAATGCTGCGGTGTTCCTCGACGACGCCAGGCGCGCCGACGAAACCGCGATCCTGGAACGTTGGCGCGTCGAGTTCCCGGCGCTGTCGCAAAGCATGCGCAACTGCGAGAAGGGCTGTGCGCTGCTGCGCTTCGGTGCGCAGCCTTAGCGTCGGTCAAGGGTGTGGCCAATACCGGAATAGCAAGCCGAACCAATCAGACGGCAAGGCGCTCGCCCTCGCGCGCACGGGTCAGCACCTCGGCGTAGCAGCCGGCGATTTGCTCGGCCACCCGGTCCCAGGTGAATTGGCGCACCAGCGCACGCACCTGCTGCCGGTCCGGCGGCTCGGCGATGAAGCTCATCACCGCGCGCTTCTGCGCCGTGCTGTCGTCCCAGCGGATGCGCTTCAGCGCGAAGCCGCTGTCCGGCAGGCTCAGGGCGCTCTCGGACGTCATCACCACCGGCGTGCCGGCGGCCAGCGCTTCGAGCACCGTCAGCGGGAACACCTCGCCCTGGCTGGGCAGCGCGAACACCGAGGCCGCCGCGAACGCGCTCGCCAGCATCCGGTCGTCGTGCTTGAAAGCGCCCATCCATGTCACGCCGGGCACCTCCTTCACCTCGCGCAGATAATCGGTATCGCGTTCCTGCGCCTCGCCGATCATCACGAACGGCAGGGCCAGTTCCGACATCGCCTGCGCCATGCCGAGCTGGTTTTTGTATGGCGAGATCGCGCCCACCATCAACACGAACTGGCCGCTGATGTGGCTGCGCGCGCGGAACAGCGTCGGCTCGGCCTCGAAGAAATGCGGGCTGATCCCGTTCGGGAACACCCTCACCTTCTCGGGCTCGATCAGGAAGGCGGCGTTGATCGCGTTCTTCTCGGTCTCGCCCAGCGCCACGATCAGGGTCGCCAGCTGCAGCGCGCGCCGGGTCTGGGCGTAGCTGGTCTGGACGTTCCACGCCGTGAGGTTGCCGAGCACCCGGTCGGCGACCCGCGCACGGGTGCCGTTCGAGCGGTTCCAGCCCGGCGAAATCAGCGGCGACAGCACCACCGGCACGCCCAGTTCATGCGCCGCCTCGACGATGCGGTGATTGCCGTTGATGGCCGCGAACACGTGCACGATGTCGTAATCATCGAGGCGCGTGCGACAAGGATCGACCAGCTCCACCTCGATCTTCGAGGCAGGATGCTGTCCGATGCGGTTGAGCGCCTTGATGGTCTCGCGGACCTGGATCTGCAAGCCGCCCTCGCGCTGGAACAGCATGGGGTAAGACAGTATGCCGACACGCATGTGGCCTCCGTTCAGTGTGACAGTGCGGCTGCGAGCTTGCGCCGCACCAGCTTGATTTCGTCGAGCAGCGGATGGCGCAGCAGCACGATTCCCGCGACCCACAGCAGCAGCGCCGCGGCCGCCCCACGCGCGCTGTCGGCCATCGATGCCTCGGGCAGCAGCAGCAGGCAGGCCGGCGCCAGCATGCTGATCGCGGTCAGCGGCACGCTCTTGGCCGCCGCGCCGGCCACGTCGGCCGGCGCGATCCGATTGCCGGCCGTCAGATAGCGCATGGTCAGCCAGGCCCGCGCCAGCGCCCCGGCCACCACCGCCCAAGCGATCGCGGCCAGCCCGAACGGCGCCGCCAGCAACAGCAGCACGATGCGCACCGGGACCGCCAGCGCATCGAGCCGCGCCTGGGCCTTCACCTGCCCGGTCGCCACGAACAGATAGCGGGCCATGCTGGACATGCTATAGACGGCCGATGAGAGACACATGATGCGGATCAAGGGTGCCGCCGCATCCCACTGCCCGCCATACAGCAGGCGCAGGACCGGCAGCGCCGTCAGCGCCACCCAGGCGAAGAACGGCCAGGCGAAGGCGGTCATATAACTGACCGTGCGCAGGTAGACCTGGTTGACGTCGCCATCGGCCCGCGCGGTGGCGGCGTACAGCGGATACACGACAGGCGACACCGCGCTGGTGATCGCCTTGTTGAACACGCCCAGCACGCCGAGCGCCTTGCTGAAGATGCCGACCGCATCCATGCCCAGCAGTTTGCCGATGATCAGGTCGGGCGCGGCCACGCCAGCCTCGTCGATCAGATTGCCGCCGGTGGCGTAGGCGCCGAACGCGATCACCCTGCGCATGCCGGCGCGTGCGGGCAGCCACGGCAGGCGGGCCGGGCGCAGCCACAGGCTCAGCAGCAATGCGGCGAAAGTCGCGGCGACCGAGGCCCAGGCCAGGCTCATGAAGCCGAAGCCGCGCCACGCCAAGCTCAGCGACACCGAAAAATGGCACAGGCCATGCGTGAGATTGATCGCACAGATGGCGCCGAAGCGCATCTCGCGCCGCAGCATCGGCAGGGTGATCGAACTGAAGGGCAGCAGCAGGAAATTAAGCGACAGCAGTTGGAGCAGGGGCGCCAGGCGCGGCTCGCCGTAGAACCAGGCCACCGGCACGCTCAGGCCCGCAATCGCGCCCGCCAGCGTCCAGGCGAACAGGAAGCTGGTGGCCAGCACCGCGCGCAGCTTGTCCTGGCCCAGATCGCGCTCCTGTACCACGTACTGGCCGACGCCGAAGTCGCGCAGCACCTGCGCCATCCCGAGCAGCACCGCACCGACCGAATAGACCCCGGTCTCTTCCGGCGTGAGCAGGCGCGCCATGATCATCGCCCCGCCCAGCGCCATCACCAGCAGCGCATATTTTTCGAGGAAGGAGAACAGCAGCGAGGTGCGGGTCGAACTCACGGCAGCAGTCCGGCGTAGAAGGCGCGCACGCGCTGCTCCATCAGGGCCAGCGTGTAGCCGGCTTCGATCTCGGCGCGCGCTTGCAGCGCCATCGCGGCGCGCCGCTGCGGGTCGCCGAGCAAGGCGGCGATGGCGTCGGCCGCCACCCGCGGCTGGTGCAGCGGGACCAGCATCCCGCCGCGGCTGTGGCGCAGGATGTCGGCGGTCCCCGGCACGTCGGTGCCGACCGCCGGCACGCCGCATGCCATGGCTTCGATGGTGGCGATACCGAAGCCCTCGTTACGGCTTAACAGGATGTGCAGGTCGAAGGCCGGCAATATCTCTTCCACCGCCTCGACCTGGCCGGTGAAGATCACGTACGGGGTCAAGCCGAGCAGTTCGACCTTGTGGCGCACCGCATGCTCGAGCGGCCCGCTGCCCGCCAGCACCAGGTACAATTTGTCATAGCGCTTGCGCAGGCCGCAAAACAATTCGACCAGCGCCTCCGGCCGCTTCTGCGGCGACAGGCGCGCCACCGCGCCCAGCACCAGCGCATCGGGCGGCAGCCGCCAGCGCGCGCGGGTGGCCTCGCGCCGCGCCGGCGACGGCACGAAGCGCGCCGTATCGACGCTGTTCGGAATCACGCACAGGCGCGCGGTCGGCGGCAGATAGCGGCTGAAGATGGCCATGAAGTGCTCCATCGCCGACGGCGACACCGCATACACCCCGCGCACCGCTCCGAACGCCTGCCGATACAGGCGCGCGTGCCATGGATTGAAGGTAGTGGCCGGGAAGGCGTTATGCACGCTGATCACCGCCGGCAAGCGGCAGCGCTGCGCGAGCCACAGCAGCGAAGCGCCGTAACTGGTCCAGCAAAACGCCACGTGCACCAGGTCGGGCCGGTAGCCGCGCAACTGGCGCGCCGACAGCAGCCGTGCGCGCAGCTTGTTGATGCGGCGCCAGGCCCACTGCTCGAAGAACTGGGGCGGATCGAACACCGACACCGCGATCCCGTCGGCCCGCAAGCCCGCCGCCATCCGATCGAAGCCCTGGAAGCGTGGTGTGGCGAAGGTGCTGTGGCAGCCGGCGCTCGCCAGCAGGCGCGCCTCCTGCGCCATGCGCAGCTCCATCCCGCCCAATTCGCCGGAACAGCTGGTGATCAGCACCCGTGCGCCGCGCGGCAGGCGCTTCGCCGTTCCGCTCCAGGCCTGGCGGATGAAGCCGGCCAGGTAGCACGCCTCCCAGCGCGCCTTGAACAGGGCATCGCCATCGCGCCGGGCCAGCGCGCTGAAGACGCCGGCCAACTCGCGTGTGAGCCGGGCGAACATCCAGCGCGGCACGCCGAACAGGCGCGGCGCCGGGTCCGGGTCCTCCTGGATCTGCGCGCCCCGGCCGAAACGGTAGGCGCGCCGCAGCACATAGCGAACGCTCAGTTGGTGGTCGCGGATGAAGTGGCCGACGCGCGCGGCGTTGCAGAACCAGGCCTGGTGGCCGGCCGCACCCAGCCGCCGGTTGAATTCGGTCTCGCTGCCCATCGCATACACGCCTGCCTTGGGACCGACCGCGACGTCGAAGCGATAGCCGGCGTCGAACACCGCGCGCCGCACCGCCATGTTGGCGCCCCACACCAGGCCGGGAAATACCGGTCCATCGGGTACCGCGGTGGCGGCATACGTCAGCCCGAGCGGCACCAGCCGCAGGATCCACGCCGGCGGCGCGTGCGACCAATCGGGCACGATGGCGCCGCCGAACAGCGCGCAGGCGGGCTGCTCGCGCGCGCATTGCGCGAGCTGGCGCAGCCAGCCGGGATCGGGCGTGGCGTCGTCGTCGGTGAATACGAACAGGTCGGCTTCGCCGTCGGCGAGCGCCACCTCGAGCGCCGCGTTGAGCGCCGCGTTCTTGCCGCGTCGCGCCTGGCGCATGCAGCGCAGCGGCAGTCGTTCCGCGAACCCGGCGATGACCTCGCGCGTGCCGTCGGTGCTGCCATCGTCGACGATCAGCAGCGACCAGCCGCCATCGGGCGGCAGCAAGCCGCAGTAGGCCGCCAGCACCTTGGGCAGGGTCGCGGCGCCATTGCAGGTAGCCATGAGGACGGTCAACAAGCGCGCTACTCCCCTGTTCTAGTATTGCCTGAAACCCATAAAACCAGTCTAGCGGCGAGCCCGGCCGTATCGTTGACAGGTATCAAGGAGTTCAGGTCATGCGCGACATCCTCGTTACCCTGATCGTGCTGGGCTCCTTGCCGCTGATCCTGCGCTCGCCCGTCAACGGCGCCCTGATGTGGGTCTGGATCAGCGTGATGAATCCGCACACCCAGGGCTGGGGCTTCGCCACCCAGTTCCCGTTCGCCTTCGTGATCGCGCTGGTCACCTTGTTCAGCATGCTGTTCACGCGCGAGCCGCGCGCCCTGCCCTGGACCCCGATCACGCTGGCCCTGCTGGCCTTCGTGGCGTGGATGAACATCACGCTGCCGTTCTCGCTGTTCGTCGACGAATCGCTCGAGCAGTGGACCAAGGTCATGAAGATCATGCTGATGACGTTCGTCGGCATCATGCTGGTCAAGTCGCAGCGCGACATCCACCGCCTGATCTGGGTGCTCGCCATCTCGCTCGGCTACTACGGCATCAAGGGCGGCATTTTCACGCTGCGCAACAGCGGCGGCGACCGGGTCTGGGGTCCCGAGGGCACCTTCATCGGCGATAACAACGCGATCGCGCTGGCGCTGATCATGATCATCCCGCTGATGTACTACCTGCAGCAGAACACCGCGCGCCGCTGGCTGCGCCACACGCTGACGGCGTCCATGATCCTGAGCTCACTGGCGGCGCTCGGCTCCTATTCGCGCGGCGGCTTCCTGGCGATTGCCGCGATGTTCGCCTTCATGTGGATCAAGAGCCGCAAGAGGACGGCGATGGGCGCCGCGCTGCTGTGCGCGGCGCCGCTGCTGCTCCTGTTCATGCCCTCGCAATGGAGCAGCCGCATGGACTCGATCAACGACTACCAGCTCGACGCCTCGGCCCAGGGCCGCATCAACGCCTGGGGCATGGCCTGGAAC
>DASRXO010000283.1:0-4635 GCA_035654095.1 Telluria sp. | reverse complement strand
GACGACGGCGCGCCGGTGCTGATCCTCGACGTGCCCGACCTGCTGCTGTCGATCGACAAGCTGCTGGGCGAAGGCGGCCTGCACCAGCTGGCGCGCCACGGCGCCGAA
The DNA here is from genome assembly GCA_035654095.1 of Telluria sp. GTDB lineage: Bacteria > Pseudomonadota > Gammaproteobacteria > Burkholderiales > Burkholderiaceae_D > Telluria_A. The sequence goes on along the minus strand of DASRXO010000283.1, from coordinate 4,527 downwards.
CAGAAGCGCAAGGCCAAGCGCATCCTGGTGGTGGACGACTCGCTGACCGTGCGCGAGATGGAACGCAAGCTGCTGCTCGGGCGCGGCTATCAGGTCGACATCGCGATCGACGGCATCGACGGCTGGAACGTGGTGCGCAGCGGCGACTACGACCTGGTGATCACCGACGTCGACATGCCGCGCATGGACGGCATCGAGCTGGTGGGCCTGATCAAGAAGGACCTCCATTTGCACACGCTGCCGGTGATGATCGTCTCCTACAAGGACCGGCCGGAAGACCGCGCGCGCGGCATGACGGCCGGCGCCGACTACTACCTCACCAAGGGCAGCTTCCACGACGAGACCTTGCTCGACGCCGTGTTCGACCTGATCGGAGGCGCCGGGCTATGAAGATCGGAATCGCCAACGACGTGGCGATGGCCGCCGAAGCGCTGCGGCGCGCGGTGGCCAGCACCAACGAACATCAGGTGGTGTGGATCGCGCGCACCGGCGCCGAGGCGGTGCGCATGTGCGTCGACAACCGGCCCGACCTGGTGCTGATGGACCTGAACATGCCGGAGCTGGACGGGGTCGAGGCCACGCGCCAGATCATGCAAAAGGCGCCGTGCGCGATCCTGGTGGTGACCGGCCAGCCGCAGGACAATGTGAGCCAGGTGTTCCGCGCGCTGGGCGCCGGCGCGCTCGACGTGACGGCCACCCCGATCCTGCGCGGCGCGCCCGGCGGCGACGCCGAACTGCTCGCCAAGATCAAGACCATCGGCAAATTGATACGCGCCGGCGGCCAGGAGCCGCAGGCGCCGGCCGGGGCCGAACGGCTCGAGGGCCCGGCGCGCCACCTGCTGGCGATCGGCGCCTCGACCGGCGGGCCGGTGGCGATCGCCAAGGTGCTGGCCGGCTGGCTGCCGCCGCCCGGCACCGCGATCGTGGTGGTCCAGCACATCGACCAGAACTTCGCGCCGCACTTCGCCAAATGGCTGGCCGAGCATGTCGGCATGGCGGTGCGCGTGATCGACGACGGCGACGCGCTGGCGCCGGGCAGCGTGCAGGTGGCGCGCACCAACGACCATCTGGTGCTCAGCGCGCGCCACCGCCTGCACTACGACGAGAATCCGCGCGACTACGCCTACCGGCCGTCGGTCGACGTGTTCTTCGGCTGCGTGGCGCGGCACTGGAACGCCGACGCCACCGGCGTGCTGCTGACCGGGATGGGGCGCGACGGCGCCGGCGGCCTGCTGGCGATGCGCCAGGCCCGCCAATACACGATCGCCCAGGACCAGGCCAGCAGCGCGGTGTACGGCATGCCGCGCGCGGCCGCCGATCTCGACGCCGCCCAGCAAATTCTGGCGCTCGACCACATCAACCGGGCATTGCGCAGTAGAATTGGTGAAAAGTGAACAGCGCAGGAAACCGATGTCCGATGTGAACCAGGCGATTGCCGCCCCCGACCCCGCGCCCGGCGCGTCCAGGGTCAGGGTATTGCTGGTCGATGACCAGCTGATCATCGCCGAAGCGATCCGGCGCCTGCTGCACGAGCAGGCCGATATCGAATTCCGTTACGTGACCGACGCCGCGGCGGCGCTGGCGACGGCGCTGGAATGGCAGCCGAGCGTGATCCTGCAAGACCTGGTGATGCCGGCGGCCGACGGCTTCACCCTGATCAAGGACTACCGCGCGCAGGAAGCCCTGCGCGGCGTGCCGGTGATCGTCCTGTCGGCCGGGGACGACCCGAAACTCAAGGCGCACAGCTTCGCGGTGGGCGCCAACGACTACCTGGTCAAGCTACCCGACCGGCTCGAGCTGCTGGCGCGATTGCGCTACCACGCGGCGGCCCACACCAGCCGCCTGCAGCGCGACGAAGCCTTCCGCTGCCTGCGCGAGAGCCAGCAAAACCTGGCCAACGCCAATATCGAATTGCAAAAGCTGGCCGCGCTCGACGGCCTGACCGGGATCGCCAACCGGCGCCGTTTCGACCAGGCCATGCAGCACGAATGGCAGCGCGGGCAGCGCGACGGCAAGCCGCTGTCGCTGGTGCTGTGCGACGTCGACCACTTCAAGCTGTACAACGACCAGTTCGGCCACCAGCCGGGCGACCTGTGCCTGAAAAAGACCGCGGCCGTGTTGACCGCGCGCCTGAAACGGCCGGCCGACCTGGCCGCGCGTTACGGCGGCGAGGAATTCGCCCTGGTGCTGCCGGACACCGGACTGGACGGCGCGACCGTGATCGCGCACGCCTGCCGCAGCCATCTCGAACGGCTGGCGATCGAGCATCCCGGCGCGGCGGACGGCATCCTCACCATGTCGGTGGGGGTGGCCAGCGTGGTGCCGGGGCCCGGCGGCTCGGTCGAGCAGCTGATCGCCGCCGCCGATCGCGCCATGTACGCCGCCAAGAGCGGCGGACGCAACCGCGTGTGCGTCGCCGGCCCCGCCCCCCTTCCTTCACCTACCGGAGCAGCACCATGAGCAGTACCCTGAACAACGTCACCGTGACCAAGAAATCGAACATCTACTTCGACGGCAAATGCGTGTCGCACACGCTGATCCTGGCCGACGGCAGCAAGAAGACGGTCGGCGTGATCTTCCCGTCCAGCCTGACCTTCAACACCGGCGCGCCGGAAACGATGGACATCGTGGCCGGCAAATGCCGGGTGCGGATGGCCGGCGGCGACTGGCAAAGCTACGAAGCCGGCGCCCGCTTCCACGTCGGCGCCAACGCCGCGTTCGACATCGACACGCTCGAGACGCTCGACTACGTCTGCCACTTCGGCTAATCAAACCGGGGTCTAAAACCGGGGTCAGTGCCGACATTCGGACACGAGCTCAACAGGCGCGCCTGTTGAGCTCGTGTCCGAATGTCGGCACTGACCCCGGTTTTACTAGACGAAGACCGGCTCGGTGTCGAGCGTCACCCCGTAGCGCGCCGCGACGTCGGCCTGGATCGCCCGCGCCAGCCGGACGATCTCGGCGCCGCTCGCGCCGCCGTTGTTGACCAGCACCAGCGCCTGCTTCGGATAGACGCCGGCCGCGCCCATGCTGCGCCCCTTCCAGCCGCACTGGTCGATCAGCCAGCCCGCGGCCAGCTTCTCGCTGCCGTCCGGCTGCGCATGGTGCACCAGGCCCGGATGCGCCGCCAGCAGCCGCGCGCACTGCGCCGCCGTCACCACCGGATTCTTGAAGAAGCTGCCGGCATTGCCGATCACGGCCGGATCGGGCAGCTTGCGGCGCCGGATCGCAACCACCATGTCGCTGACCTGCTGCGCCGTCGGCGCCGCCAGCCCGGCCTCGGCCAGCGCCTGCGCCAGCTCGGCATAGCGCAGGTTCGGCTGCCATGCGCGCGGCAGCGCGAAGCTCACGTCGACGATCACCAGCCCGGCCCCGTCCGCATGCTTGAACACGCTGTCGCGGTAGGCAAAGCGGCAAGCCGCCGCGTCCATCGTGCGCAGCGCGCCCGTGGCCGGATCGAACACCGTCAGCGCATGGAAGACGTCCTTGATCTCGGTCCCGTAGGCGCCGATGTTCTGGATCGGCGCCGCGCCCACGGTGCCGGGAATCAGCGACAGGTTCTCCAGCCCGCCCAGCCCCTGCGCCAGCGTCCACTGGACGAAGCCGTGCCAGTGTTCGCCGGCCGCGGCGCGCACCAGCACCCGCTCGCCATCCCTGCCCAGCAGCTCGCGCCCCGCCAGCGCCATGTGCAGCACCAGGCCCTCGACGTCGCCGGTGAGCAGGATGTTGCTGCCGCCGCCCAGCAGCAGCCGCGGCAGCGCGGCCAGCGCCGGATCGGCCAGCGCCGCCGCCAGCTGGGCGACGCGCTCGATCCGCAGGTAGCGCCGGGCGCGCGCCGCGATGCCGAAACTGTTGAGCGACTGCAGGGGGAAATCGTGGGCGAGGGCGAGGTCGGGATGCATGGCGGTCCGTTTTTTGGACGATTATAGTGGGAAACCCATAAAAAACCAGCGCCGGGACGCAGCGGCGGGCCGTTGTCCGTTAAAATATCGGCATTCTCAAAACTGCAAGCCAAAGGAAAATCCATGCCGTCGTTTGATGTCGTCTCCGAAGCAGACATGATCGAAGTGAAGAACGCCGTCGAGCAGTCCAACAAGGAAATCACCACGCGCTTCGATTTCAAGGGCAGCTCGGCCAAGGTGGAGCAAAAGGACAATGAGCTCACCGCCTTCGCCGATGCCGATTTCCAGCTGTCGCAAGTGCGCGACGTGCTGACCAACAAACTGGCCAAGCGCAAGGTCGACGTGCGCTTCCTCGACGCCGGCAAGATCGAGAAGATCGGCGGCGACAAGGTCAAGCAAGTCATCAAGATCAAGAACGGCATCGAAACCGAGGACGCCAAGAAAATCGTGCGCGTGATCAAGGACAGCAAGATGAAGGTCCAGGCCAGCATCCAGGGCGAAGCGGTGCGTGTGACCGGCGCCAAGCGCGACGACCTGCAGGCGGCCATGGCCCTGCTGCGCAAGGATGTGCCCGAGATGCCGCTGGAATTTAATAACTTCCGCGACTAGGCCCCGGTAAACACCC
>DASRXO010000282.1:0-5585 GCA_035654095.1 Telluria sp. | reverse complement strand
GGCACGCGCAGGCGGCGGCGCGGCCGGGCGCAGCGGCGCACGCGCCGCCGCCGGGCCGGCCGGCGCCGCGCCCTCCGCGCCGCCGTTACCGGGGCGGAAAGCGAGCATGCGCAGCAGCGTCATCGTGAAGCCCGCGTATTCGTCCGGCGCGAGGCCGATCTCGTTGCGGCCGTGGACCACGATCTGATAATACAGCTGCACTTCCTGCGGATCGAACGCGGCGGCCAGGCGCTGGATATCGGCCAGCTCCGGCAAATCTTCCGGCACCGCGGACGGCACGGACTGCGCCAGCGCGATCCGGTGCAGCAAGGTGCCCAGGTCCTGCAAGGCGCCGTTGTACGACAGGCTGCGGCTGGCCATTTCGTCGGCCACCGCCATCAGGTCGGCGCCGTCCTGCGCCAGCAGCGCGTCGAGCAGGCGCACCAGGTAGGACTGGTCGAGCGCACCCAGCATGCCCTGCACCGCGTCGAGCGTGACCTGCCCGGCCGCGTAGGCGATCGCCTGGTCGGTCAGCGACAGCGCGTCGCGCATCGAGCCGTGCGCGCCTTGCGCCAGCAGGCGCAGGGCCGGCTGTTCGAAGGCGATGCCTTCCTGGCCGAGGATGTTGTCGAGGTGGCCGATGATGTGCCCGGGCGGCATCTGCTTGAGGTTGAACTGCAGGCAGCGCGACAGCACGGTCACGGGAATCTTTTGCGGATCGGTGGTCGCCAGGATGAACTTGACGTGCTCGGGCGGCTCTTCCAGCGTCTTCAGCATCGCGTTGAAGGCGTGGTTGGTGAGCATGTGCACCTCGTCGATCATGTAGACCTTGAAGCGCGCGTTCGACGGCGCGTAGACCGCCTGCTCGAGCAGTTGCGCCATCTCGTCGACGCCGCGGTTCGAGGCCGCGTCCATCTCGATGTAGTCGACGAAGCGGCCGGCGTCGATCGCCACGCAGGCTTCGCAGCTGCCGCAGGGCGTGGCGGTGACGCCGCCGCTGCCGTCCGGCCCGACGCAATTGAGCGACTTGGCCAGGATGCGCGAGAGCGTGGTCTTGCCGACGCCGCGCGTGCCGGTAAACAGGTAGGCGTGGTGCAGGCGGCCGGTCTGCAGCGCATGCGACAGGGCGCGCACCACATGCTCCTGGCCGACCAGCGTTTCGAAGTTGCGGGGACGGTATTTGCGGGCGAGGACTTGATAGGACATGCTCAGATTTTACCGTAGATAGCGGACGCAGCGCCAAAGCGAGCATTGTAGCAAGACGACGCGGGAAGGGATATGGCGAGCAAGCCGAGGGGAGAAGATCGAAAGAGGCGAGCCTGATCTGCGGCACTCATGGTTAATAGCCGTGGCTGCTTCGTTCCCGACCTGACCAGGTTAGCCATGCCACAATGCGCAGGGGCCCGCCAGCTGCAATTATACCCGACCCCGCGATGTATGGGAAATGCGTCGTTCCCGCGCAGGCGGGAACCTATAGCGCTTGTGGTCCGCATACGCGCTATGGGTTCCCGCCTCCGCGGGAACGACGTCAGATGCCGAGTTGTTGCCAGATACTGTCGATGCGCGCCTTCACCTCGGGCGTCATCGCGATCGTGGTGCCCCACTCGCGGCTGGTCTCGCCCGGCCATTTGTTGGTCGCGTCGATGCCCATCTTGCTGCCGAGCCCGCTAACCGGCGAGGCGAAGTCGAGGTAGTCGATCGGCGTATTGTCCACCAGCGTGGTGTCGCGCAGCGGATCGACCCGGGTCGTGATCGCCCAGATCACTTCTTTCCAGTTGCGGATGTCGACGTCTTCGTCGACCACCACGATGAACTTGGTGTACATGAACTGGCGCAGGAAACTCCAGACCCCGAACATCACGCGCTTGGCATGACCGGCGTACTGCTTCTTGATCTGCACCACCGCCATCCGGTAGCTGCAGCCTTCCGGCGGCAAATAGAAATCGGTGATCTCGCTGAACTGCTTTTGCAGCAGCGGGATGAAGACTTCGTTCAGCGCCAGGCCCAGCACCGCCGGCTCGTCGGGCGGCTTGCCGGTATAGGTCGAGTGGTAGATCGGATCGCGCCGCATCGTGATGCGGTCGATGGTGAACACCGGGAAGCTGTCCTGCTCATTGTAATAGCCGGTGTGGTCGCCGTAGGGGCCTTCGAGCGCGTGCTCGTAGCCGCTCGGATGGTTCGGATCGGCATAGATATGCCCTTCCAGCACGATCTCGGCCGAGGCCGGCACCCGCAGCTCGCTGCCGATCGCCTTGACCAGCTCGGTGCGGCGGCCGCGCAGCAGGCCGGCAAACTGGTATTCGGACAGGGTGTCGGGCACCGGCGTGACCGCGCCTAATATAGTGGCCGGATCGGCCCCCAGCGCCACCGCCACCGGATACGGCTGGCCCTTGGTGGCGATGCCGTGCTCGCGGAAGTCGAGCGCGCCGCCCCGATGCGCGAGCCAGCGCATGATGACCTTGTTCGGCCCCAGCACTTGCTGGCGGTAGATCCCGAGGTTCTGGCGCTTCTTGTGCGGGCCCTTGGTGATCACCAGGCCCCAGGTGATCAGGGGCGCGACGTCGCCCGGCCAGCAATGCTGGATCGGCAGGCGCGCCAGGTCGACGTCGGCGCCTTCCCATACGATTTCCTGGCAGGGCGCGCCGCGCACTTCCTTGGGCGACATGTCCCACACCGCCTTGACCAGCGAGCCCAGCCCCATCAAATCCTTGAAACCCTTGGGCGGCTCGGGCTCTTTCAGGCGCGCCAGCAGGTGGCCGATCTTGCGCAGCTCGCCCACGTCCTCGGCCCCCATCCCCAGCGCCACCCGGCGCGGCGTGCCGAACAGATTGCCCAGCACCGGCATGCGGTGCCCGGTGGGCTGCTCGAACAGCAGGGCCGGCCCGGCGGCCCGCAAAGTCCGGTCGCAGACCTCGGTCATTTCCAGATAGGGCGAAACCGGCACCGTCACCCGTTTTAATTCACCCATTTGTTGCAATTGGGAAATGAAATCTCGCAAATCAGAATAGTTCATCGATTTTTAATGTTTTTTTCGTTCGGACAGGGTTGTTGAAATAGCCACGGCAAGTGGTTGATTTCACAGGGCTTTGCTGCGATGCAGTATGAAAAGTAAGACCCAAAAGTTATAAAGAACCGGCGTGCTAGGATTGACTTGATATAAACCAGCTTCTACAATTTGTCCTACTTGATGAGCCAGCGACGTCCACGGACATGATTTTAGCCTGTCTCATACATCCACGGGGTCGGGGCCCCACAGACATTTTAAGGAGTGTTTTCTACTAGGCGTCTTGCCTACTCCCCCGGCAAAGTTGTGTAGCCACTGGCCCAATACCACTGGGAACGGCCAGCTGAAGCGAGCAATGACGGCGTTAATCGGCTGCAATAGCGGCGATAGACGATATTTCTGATGCACGGCATTGGTGACCAGTTGCGCGAAAACGCAGCGACGGGACTCTTTTTGCCGCGACAAAGGGGAATTCGATGATACATCGTTTCAACGGGGCGAGCGCCAAGCGCGCCCAAACCCTGGCCAGCCAGCCAGTCACGTGGTCTTCCGTGGCGAAAACGGCACGTGGTCTCCTGACCACCATGCAACACACCCTGACCGTTTTCGGTTTGTCCGCAGTCGCGATTCTCGCCCTGCTGTACACCCGTCCCGACCTGGCCCGCCAGGTATCGCAGTTCTTGTCGCCGGCGCCGGAAGCGCAAGTCCAGGCGCCCGCCCTGTCGGCCCTGATGCAAGCCCCGGCTACCCCCGCTCCCGCGCTGGAAGCCGAGCCGGCGCCGCTGACGGCAGAAGAAAAAGCGATGCTGGGTAATAAGAAGCAACAAGAATTCGTGACCTCATGGCTGTCCAAGCGCTACCGCGTGGCGGGCGACGCAGCCAATATGCTGGTCTCGACCGCCTACCTGACGGCGCGCGAAATCAAGCTCGACCCGCTGCTGATCCTGGCCGTGATGGCGATCGAATCGGGCCTCAACCCGTTCGCCGAAAGCCCGGTCGGCGCGCAGGGCCTGATGCAGGTGATGTCCAAGGTGCACCACGAGAAGTTCCAGGAGATGGGCGGCGTGCAGGCGGCGCTGAACCCGGTCGCCAACATCCGCGTCGGCGCCCTGATCCTCAAGGATTATGTGAACCGCGGCGGCTCGGTCGAAGCCGGCCTCAAGACCTACGTCGGCGCCGCCGGCTTCGAATCGGATTCGGGCTACGGCAGCCGGGTGCTGGCCGAGTACAACCGCCTCAAGCAGGTCGCGGTCGGCAAGAAGGTGCCGACCATCACCCCGCCGCCGGCCCCGGCGCCGCTGCCTGCCACCGTGGTCGCCGACAAGGCCGCGCCGCCCGCCAAGACCGACACCGCGGCCGCGCCCCAGCCCCACAGCGCGGTACTGGCCGGCCTCTAAGCCCGCGGTATGCGAAAATGCCGTTCAGTGCTTCGCACTGGACGGCTTTTTTTTGATTGAACCTTTCAGGGACCAATCGGCATTAACCTTGTACTGGGAGAAAACGAATGCAGGTCACGAGCAGCGGCGCCGGAATCCCGGTCATCCACGTCAGTCCGGCGGACGCCAATGACGCACGGCTGGTCGGCCGGGTCGCGGACGGCGACCGGCAGGCGTTCGACCTGCTGTACCGCGGCTATTTTCCGCGCCTGACGCGTTTTCTGAACCGCATGACGCGCAGCGTCCCCCTGATTGAGGAAATCGTGAACGACACCATGCTCGTCGTCTGGCAAAAGGCGCACCGCTACAACGCCGACAGCAAGGTCTCGACCTGGGTGTTTGCGATCGCCTACCGCAAGGCCTGCAAGGGGATCAAGATGGCCGACGATCCGGTCGACAGCGACCCCGACCAGCGCGAAGCCGACGTCAGCTACGAACCCGACAACGAGCTGGACCGCTCGCAACTGCGGCGCGTCGTCGGCGACGCGCTGGCCGCCCTGCCGCTCGAGCAGCGCACCGTGGTCCATCTCGCCTACCACCACGACATGGCGTATGCCGACATCGCCGATATCATGGATTGCCCGGTGAATACCGTCAAGACCCGCATGTTCCACGCACGGCGCCGCCTCAAATTGCTGCTCGCCGACCAACAGGAGGACCAGCCATGAACGGCCACGTCGTCAATCTCGACCTGCAGACCCATCGCACCGTGCAGGAGGACTTGCTGCCCTGGTTCCTGTCCGGCACCTTGCATCCGGCCGACCAGGAACTGGTGCGCCAGCACCTGCAGACCTGCACCCAATGCCAGGCCGATCTCGAATGGCAGCGCCGCCTGCGCGCCGGCGAACCGGAAGCCGATCCCGCGCTCGATGCCGAGCGCGCCTACGCGCGCCTGCTGCCGCAGCTCGACGTGCGCACGCCGGGCGCGACGCTGGCCGGCTGGTGGCGGCGCGCGCTGGAAGACAACAGCGCCTGGCTGCGCTGGACCGCGGGCGCCCAATTCGCCGCGCTTGCGGTGCTGGCGCTGCTATTGGTGCGCCCCGCGCACGACGACGCGCCCTATCGCACGCTGGGCGCGACCGTCCACGCCGAGGGCCAGCTGGTGGTGATGTTCAAACCCGACACCAGCGAACGCGAATTGCGGCGCATCGTGCAAGCCAGCGGCA
>DASRXO010000281.1:0-4843 GCA_035654095.1 Telluria sp. | reverse complement strand
CCAGGCCGGCGGTCGGGTAGTGCAGGTAATACTGCAACATGCGCGCGATCTTATCCGGGTGGAAGGTGGTGCCTTCGGTCAGGAAGTTGATGAATTTGCCGGACGAGAGCATCACGCAGCGCTGCAGGTTTTCCAGCGCGTCGAGGCCCGGCTTGCGGGCGTACTTGATGTGGCGGTGGCGCGCCAGGTAGGGCGCCACCAGTGCCTCGGTCGCGCCGTCCGCGCTGGCGTCGGCGATCACGATCTCGCACTGTTCCCAGGTCTGGGCGAGGGCGCTGTCGAGCGCGCGCGCCAGCAGGTCGGGCCGGCCGTCGGTCGGCATCAGGATGCTGACGAGCGGCGCCGCCGCGGTGCCGCGCAACTGCGGCGTGCCGGCTTCTTCGGCGCGGATCGCGCCGCGCGCCACGCTCAGCAGCGCGGCTTCGAAGTCGCGCGCGAAACGCGGGCTGTCGAACAGCGGCTCGGTCAGGCGGTTGCGCGCGAGGCGCTGGCGCAGCGCGGCCAGTTCGGTGGGATGGGTGGCGAGGCGCACCGCGGCGTCTTCATACTCTTGCGCCGTGTGGGTGACCAGTTCGGGCAGGCCGACCGCGCGCAGCAGGCTGCCTGCCATGCGTCCGCCGAAGCTGCGGCCGGCCAGCGTCAGCAGCGGCAACCCGGCCCACAGCGCATCGCTGGCGGTGGTGCCGGCGTTGAACGGCAGGGTGTCGAGGAACAGGTCGGCCACCTGGAAGCGCGCCAGGTAATCGGCCGGCAGCACGCGGCCGGCGAAGAACAGGCGCTCGCGCGCCACGCCATGGCCCGCCGCCGCGGCGTACAGATTGTCCTGCACCTCCTTGCTGTCGGAGACCAGCCACAGCACGCTGTCGGGCGTGCGCTGGAGGATGCGCATCCACGTGGCGAACACGTCCGGCGTGAATTTGTGGTTGTTGTTGAACGAGCAGAACACGAACTTGTCTTCCGGCAGGCCGCAGCCGGCGCGGGTCGGCGTGGCGCCGATCGCGCGCTGGCGGTCGTTGATCTGGAAGGTGTGCGGCATGTACAGCGGCTTCTCGGTGAAGAAGGGCGCCAGTGCGGGCGGCAGCACGAACTCGTCGGCCACCACGTAATCGATGCAGGGCAGCGCGGTCGGGCCGGGAAAGCCCAGCCAGGTGAGTTGCACCGGCGCCGGCCGATAGGACAGGATGTCGGGCCGGGTGCCGAGCGTCAGGCCGTGCAGGTCGACCAGGATGTCGATTTCGTGCGAGCGGATGCATTCGGCGGCCTGGCGGTCGCTCATCGTGTCGATACGGATCAGGTGGTCCATCGCGCGCACCACGCGGGCACGCAGCGGCGAGCCGTCCTCGTTGCTCCAGCAGAAGGCGTAGACCTCGACCTGCTCGCGGTCGTGCAGCTCGAACAGCTCGGCAGTAAGGATCGCGACCGCGTGCGAGTGCAGGTCGGACGACAGGTAGCCGACCCGCAGGCGCGGATGGATGTAGCCGTCGGCCGGCGCCAGCGGCGGCACGCCGTGCAGCACCTTCTCGTCGACGTAGCGGCGTGCGGCGGCCAGTTGCACCGCCGGGTCGTCGGATGCGCTCAGGGTGGCCAGCGCCGAGGTGGCCTGCTCCATTTCCGCCGGCGTGACGCCCTTGATCGGCTGGTAGATCGGCCACTTGCATTGCTTCTGGCGCAGGTGGACCAGATGGGTCAGCACGTTCGGCTGCTTCGGATTGATGAGGATGCTCTGGGTCAGCATCTGCTCGGCTTCCGGGAAGTTCTTGCGGATCTCGAGCAGGCGGCCGAGGTTGTTCAGGGTTTGCACCTTGAGCGAGGCGCTGTCGGCGTGCGCCGGGGTGATCTTCGACAGCGCAATGCGCCAGGTGGCGAGCGCCTGGTCGGGCAGGCGCATGCGTTCCTGCAGCGAGCCGAGGTTCAGATAGCCTTCGATGAAGTCGGCTTTCAGGGCGATCGCCTTGCGGTAAGCTTGCTCGGCGCCGGCTTCGTCGTTACCCTGCAGCAGGGTGACGGCGAGGTTGAACCAGCCGGCGTAGGCGACCGGGGTGTTGGTGTGCTTGAGCCAGACGTGGTACAGCGCGGCGGTCTGCTCGCCCTGCCCGGCTTCGCTGAGCTTGGCGGCGACGGTGAACAGTTCGATGATCGGCAGCGTGCCCTGGCTGGCCATCGCGAAGGCGAGCGTGCTGGTCTGGGACAGGGAAGCGCCGGCCAGGGCCTGGGTCAGTTCCTCGAGCTGGCTGGGAGCGCGTGATTTTCCGCTCATGAAGACATCCGTTGTGAGTGTAAGGGCGTTGCCGATATTGTCGGGCGAATCCGGACTATTCTAAACGATAAGCAAGGCCGTTTTTGTCGTGTTGCCATGGGGATCAAGGGCGGAAGGCGGCGGCCGAGTCGAGGATCAAATCCGGCCCGTACGGCTCCAGGCTGGCGCGGCTCAGGAAACCGCTCAGCACCGCGCAGGTGCGCATGCCGAGCGCCTTGCCGACCTGGATATCCTTGCCGGTATCGCCGATCAGCCAGTCTTGCGCCGAGCGCTGCGGCAGCTGCGCGGCGATCAGGGCTTCCTTGCTGTCGGACTGGCAAGTCACGAGCACGCTGTCGAAATATTCCAGCAGGCCGAGCCGCTCGAGCTGGCCCAGCGCCGGCTCGCGCAACTGGCGCGCGGTGCACACGTGCAGCGCGGCCGTGTCGCGCAGCAGCGCCAGGGTGGCGTGCATGCCGTCGAAATTGGCATCCAGGTCGAGGAAGGCGGGCGACTCGATCAGCGCCATCCACTCGCGCACGAACAGCGCGATCGCGTCCGGCGCGAAGCCGAGCTCGCGTGCTAGGATGAGCTCGTTCGACACCTTGCTGCGCTTGAAGTCCCAATACCGTTCGAAGCTCAAGGCCGGCGCCGGCGCGAGCTGCTGGAACAGGCGGTACAAACGTTGGCGCGAATCGATCAGCGTGCCGTCGAGGTCGAACACGATGTTCATCGCGCGCCTCCGATGTGCTGGTATTCCTTGCGCAAGCCGTCGGCCAGCGCGGTCTCGTGCGCCAGCAAGTGCGCGCGCATCTTGCTGGTGTCGAACACGTAGTTGCGCTTGGCGCCATGCCATTCGCGCTGGACGATCTCGACCGGCTTGCCGCTGGCCGCGGCCAGCGCCGTTACCAGCGCGCGGATCGAGACCGGTGTGCCGCCCACCACGTTGATCACGCCCACTTCGGCGTCCAGCGTGACGGCCTTCACCACGGCCGCGGCCACGTCGTCGATGTAGATGAAGCTGCGCAGCTCCGCGCCGTCGCCCCACAGCTCGACCGGCTTGCCGGCCGCGATATTGCGGATCGCCTGCGGCAGGAACTTGGCGTACTTCTCCTCGCCCGGCCCGTACACATGGCCGATGCGCAGCACTTGCGCGCGGATCGCGTGGGCGGCGCCGAAGCTCTCCACCATCTTCTCGCAATACAGCTTGGACTGGCCATACAGCGTGGCCGGCAAGGTCGGCGTGGCCTCGGTGATCGGCTCGGCCGGCGCATACACGTCGAGCGTGCTCAGGTAGACGACCTTCCCGAGCGCCGGCATCGGCAGGCGCAGCAGGCGGTGGGTGAAGTCGATGTTGCTGTTGCAGCCGGCCAGGTCGTTGGCCTCGGCGCCGCTCTTGGGGGTGAAGGCGCCGGCGTGCAGCAGCACCTCGACCTCGGCCAGCATGGCCAGCTCGGCCGCGCCCAGCGAGAACGCCGGCCCGTCGCCGTAGACGATGCCGCGGCAGCCGGCGCTGGGCCGCGAACTGAAGGCGATCACATTGGCTGCGCCGAACGCGGCGCAGGCCGCGGCCAGCAGCTTCGCGCCGATGAAGCCCGACACGCCGGTGACCAGCACCTTCATCGGAACACGATCTCGCCGTTGATCTGGTCCGAGGTCATCAGGCGCGGCGCGACGTCCATGCCGCGCAGCCACAGCAGGCCGTTCGGCAGCGGGTTGACCTTCTTTTCCAGCACCGGGAATTCGCCGTACAGCGCGATGTCCTTGAAAATCTCCGGCATATTCAGGCCGGCCTCGGTGAAGAACAGCACGGTCGTGAAGAAGCGCGAGATATTGATTTCGGTGGGATTCGGCACGCCGCTCTTGTCGTACGCCATGTCCACGCCGAAGATGCCGTGCGGCTTGGCCGATACCGCCTTCACCGCCTCGATCGCGATGCGCGTGACCTGCGCGTTGTCGCAGGTGACGCCGACCTTGGTCACGCCGGTCACGCCGGAGATGCTGCGGTTGCCGTGGGTCCAGCCGCGGCGCTCGCGCGATTGGGCCACCACCAGCTCGCCCTCGTACCAGATCGACAGCCAGGTGACGGTGTCCGGCGTCAGCATTTCGGCCGCGACGAAATCGCCCCAGCCCTTGTAGTGGTCGATCCACGACTTGGCCAGCGCGTAATCGCTGGTCGGGATCGCCCCCTTGCCGCCGCCGCCGATCGACGCCGCGCGCAGCCAGATCTTGCCGCTCGCATCGCCCAGCTCGGCGAAGGCGCGGCGCAGGTCGGCCTCGTCCTCGATCATCTGGTTGCGCGGCACCGGCACGCCGGCCTTCTTGAATGCCTCGTAAGACTTGTGCTTGTGGACGCAGGTGTCGATCACCTCATGGTCCGGCATGAACAGGCGCGCGCCGGTCGCCAGGATGTCGTCGCGGATCAGCGAGGCGTGCCAGATCTCGAGGTCGTTCTGGAAGTGCACGAGGTCCGGTTGCTCCGCGGCCAGCAAGGCCATCAGCTTGTCCTTGTACTCGGGCGCGTTGGCGTAGGGGATGTACAGCTTCTTCTGCGCCGTCGACAGCACCAGGTCGGACGGCTCCGAGCCCATGCCGATCACGGTCTCC